>NZ_JAAARL010000100.1:0-399 GCF_009908205.1 Pseudomonas sp. Fl5BN2
CTTAAATGGTATGCAACGCCGTCAACAGTGCCTTGCTCTTCTGAAGAAAAACTGAATTCTTTATTTTCTTCATTATACGGACTGATAGAACAAACTATCTTTCCTTGAGGAAAAATTGGTCTTTTGGTGAATAACATATCCTCCGACAAAATGGTAAAACCATCAATGGTGGTAATTGTTTTTTTAATTAAATACTCACTGCAATTGACTTCCTTTAAGGCTTCTTTTTTTTGAGCCCATGATAATTCTGCAGTTGTTAATTTACGATAAAATTTTTCAGTGTAACTTTCAGCCGCCGCAAAGTGTGACAGTGACGATAAAACAATAATTCCCATGAATGTTTTTTTCATGTATATATCCTTATAGGTATGCTTATCAAATAATTCAATGGAAGTATAT
>NZ_JAAARL010000101.1:0-398 GCF_009908205.1 Pseudomonas sp. Fl5BN2
ATTGTGGGCCTGCACAACGGCAGCCGTATTTACACCACCGAGGTGGAAGCAGACTACTGGGTCGATGTAATTACGGGTCAAAACAAAGATTCTGCAGTGTCTTGGGGTATCGGGCAAAACCTCAGTGAAAGGCTTTACTCGCTGAGATTCATCGCTGAAAACGAGCCTGCCATTGAGCGAATCCTCGATCTGCGCCATCAACTTGAGAAAAACGAACTCAGCGCGTTTGCCAGCGGTATTACCCGCTTCGTTGACAAACGGGAAGGCGAATACTTGTCGCCGCCCGAAGTCAAAGAAACATTCGGTGTGTTGTTCGACCGTGAACACATTGAACTGACCAATGCATTGTCCGCAGAACTGTCCTCGTTCATTGCGCGTGAAAAAAGCCGCTACCTGGG
>NZ_JAAARL010000102.1:0-397 GCF_009908205.1 Pseudomonas sp. Fl5BN2
GCCATCAACATTATTAAACACCGAAGTCAAAAACTCCAAAGGCGACTGGGGCGTGGTCGGTGCTTGTCGCACCCGATCTGTTTCATTTGCTGCAGCTGGTACATTCGGAGAAGTAATGTCGGTCGTGGCGTTGTCAATCTGCGTGGTCAGTTCGGTATTGACCGTCCGCACCTGATTGATGAATGCTTGCACATTCTCACGCTTTGCCATATCTGCAACAAACTTACGAGCTGCTTCATGATTCTTACAGCCAGCTTCAAGGGCGGCTGTGTGTAAGTCCATACCACTCGCCACAAGACGAGCGTATCGTTCCTGCTTTGCGGTGATAGCCATTTTTTAACCTTTCTATATTCTTTATAATGTAATTTTATGTAACTTTTGTTACTGTGTTCATCGG
>NZ_JAAARL010000103.1:0-397 GCF_009908205.1 Pseudomonas sp. Fl5BN2
CTTTTACATTTTGGTTCGTAACTTTATCAACGTAATGAATGATACGCGTTATAGTCTTCGTCTCAGTAGAGGTTGCTGTTTTGGGAACCACTGTTTCCTCAACATTCTCACGGTAGTAATAGTCAACTGTTGCACCGTCTTCTGGTACGCATTTGCAGGAGTTGCTACCAAGGTATATGTTGTTTTCCTTGTGATAACTCGGTCTTCTTTGTCCTCAGTTGTTGTTTTCCCTTCAATAGTTTTTGATTCTGTGGTATACTCAAAACCTATCGCTAAATCAGCTTTTATAACAGACTCTGCCAACTTCTCTTGGCTACCTTCTTTATAGTAATTGGCTGTTACTGTAGCAGTGGTTGGCGCTTCGCTTTCTCTATAAACTAAGGTCACTGTTCTACCT
>NZ_JAAARL010000104.1:0-396 GCF_009908205.1 Pseudomonas sp. Fl5BN2
GTCCTGGAACTCGGTATACGGGGCTGCGGCGACCGTTCCAATGATAGGTCGCCACTACAACCTGTGAATCGATTCTCCCGGTACCCGTACCGGGAGGCTTCCTGTTCGATGGAGCGGCCGGGCCTCAGGGCCCGCCGCCTCCAGACGCTCGATGAATGCCATGCGGGAAGGCCAGGCGTCGGAGAAACAGGGCTGGAAGAGCGGCCCCTCCTCCTTCCCACAGGCCAGCATTCGGAAAATAAGGGTACAGAAACGAAAAAGCCCACCTTCGCAGGTGGGCTTTTTCGTCTTGAATATGGTGGGTCGTGTAGGATTCGAACCTACGACCAATTGGTTAAAAGCCAACTGCTCTACCGACTGAGCTAACGACCCAAGTATGAGGTGGTCGGGGTAGAG
>NZ_JAAARL010000105.1:0-394 GCF_009908205.1 Pseudomonas sp. Fl5BN2
AATGTCTCCTGCGTGGAGCTCGAAAATATCATCGCCACCCATCCCAAAATTCAGGATATCGTGGTTGTGGGTATTAAAGATTCGATTCGCGATGAAGCAATCAAAGCATTTGTGGTGCTGAATGAAGGTGAAACATTGAGCGAAGAGGAATTCTTCTGCTTCTGTGAACAGAATATGGCGAAATTTAAAGTGCCCTCTTATCTGGAGATCAGAAAAGATCTGACACGTAATTGCTCGGGGAAAATAATTAGAAAGAATCTGAAATAAATGAAACGGCAGGGAACTACCCTGTCAGCTAATAATCACGCTCTAAAACAATATGCATTTTTTGCAGGGATGTTGTCGTCCCTGAAAAAGCAAAAATGGAGAAAAGGAATGAGTGAATCATTACATC
>NZ_JAAARL010000106.1:0-393 GCF_009908205.1 Pseudomonas sp. Fl5BN2
GTTGAGCAGCAGGATGCGATCGGACATGGCCATCGCTTCGCTCTGGTCGTGCGTGACCATCAGGGCCGACAGGCCCAGGCGGACGATCAGCTCGCGCAGGAACGCACGTGCTTCTTCGCGCAGCTTGGCGTCGAGGTTCGAGAGTGGCTCGTCGAGCAGGATCACGGGCGGGTTGTAGACCAGCGCGCGGGCGATCGCCACACGCTGCTGTTGGCCGCCGGAGAGCTGGCTCGGGAAACGCTCGCCCAGATGGCCGAGGCCCAGTTGCTGCAGCACGGCTTGTACGCGTTCCTTGATCTGCGAGGCGGGCGTCTTGCGCAGCTTGAGCGGGTAGGCGACGTTCTCCGCCACGGTCTTGTGCGGCCACAGCGCGTACGACTGGAACACCAGGCC
>NZ_JAAARL010000107.1:0-392 GCF_009908205.1 Pseudomonas sp. Fl5BN2
TTGTCTGCCCTGGCGTCTGTAACGCCAGATCGTACCCGTTTGATATTTAATGAAAGCGACAAATCAATCAGCGTGACGCTGCGTAATAACGATCCGAAACTCCCTTATCTGGCTCAAAGCTGGATTGAAGATGAAAAGGGTAACAAGATCACCTCGCCGTTAACTGTGCTGCCGCCAGTGCAACGCATCGATTCAATGATGAACGGGCAGGTAAAAGTGCAGGGAATGCCGGATATCAACAAATTGCCAGCCGATCGTGAAAGCATGTTCTACTTTAACGTGCGCGAGATCCCGCCAAAATCAAACAAACCCAATACCCTGCAAATCGCGCTGCAAACGCGTATCAAGTTGTTCTGGCGACCAAAGGCGCTGGAAAAGGTCAGTATGAAAAG
>NZ_JAAARL010000108.1:0-391 GCF_009908205.1 Pseudomonas sp. Fl5BN2
GTTCGGTAAATTGCTTTTGCTTGCCAGTCTCCAGACGAGAGATGTTTGCGGCATCCACGCCGATGGCTTCTGCTAGCTCAGCAATTTTCATGTTCTTCGCGCGGCGAAGTTGTCTGACACGGTTTCCTATATTCATGCGTTCATTACATTAATTTTTTGCGCATTGTGCAAATCAACTTGCGCAAGTTTGCTGTATGAAATAACATGCGACACGCGCAAAAGAAGGAGGTTTTATGCAATCACCATTGAGAAAATTGCGGAAATCGCATGGTTATACGTTACAGCACGTCGCTAAAGGGGTTCAGGTTGATCCTGCAACATTAAGCCGGGTTGAAAGATGCGAGCAGGCTCCTTCAACAGAGCTTGCTGAGCGCCGGGCTCAATTTTACGC
>NZ_JAAARL010000109.1:0-389 GCF_009908205.1 Pseudomonas sp. Fl5BN2
AAATCATTCTTGCTACGGCTGCTCTCTTTGGTCTGGTTGCTTTGGGCTATGCCTATTTAAGTACGCCTGAATATCAGGTGAGTAGCGTTCTGCGCCCGGCAGCCATCAACGAGCTGGATGCACTCAATCGATCGGGTGTATACACCCTGCCTCCCAATGAGGCTCTGTTGAAAGTAGGGTCGTCGCTGGAGTCATACGATAATCGACTGGGTTTTTTCCGGAGCAATCAAGAGCTATTCACTCAATTCAAGCGTCCGGGGCGCACCCTTGAGCAAAGCTTCGAAGATTTCAATCGCAACTCGCTAAAGCTGATTTTTCCTGATTCTAAAAAAGCGGATTCCCAGAACGCTGCGATTAGCATGGAGTTGACATATCCCGGGGGAGTGGAC
>NZ_JAAARL010000010.1:0-250648 GCF_009908205.1 Pseudomonas sp. Fl5BN2
CTCCCCGCCCCAACACGCCCCTGCCACCGGACACCACACGCCTGACCGTGACCCTGCGCACACAGATGAAAGTGCTGGTGCGCCCGGAGCACCTGCCCGGCAGTCCGGACAGCCTCAATCAGCAGCTGCGGTTCACCCTGGATAACAGCGCGGACAGCCCCCTGCTGCGCATCGAGAACCCGACGCCGTACTTCGCCACCCTCAGTGAGATCCAGCTGAAACACGGCGCCACCCGCCAGGCCGTGCCAGGCACCATGATTGCGCCTTTTGCCGAGCTCGCCTTGCCGCTCTCGCAACCTGAGCGCTTCACCCGCGGCGCCACCACGGTTGAATTCAGCCGTGTCGACGACGATGGCAACCTGCGACCCGGCAGCGCCCCACTGAAGCCCTGAGTCGAACGCAGCGCCCAGACGCCCGTCGAGCAATACCGCCGTTCGGAACCCGGCGGACTCGAAAGCCTGCCATGCACCGCTGCCATGACGCAGAAACAACGATGCGCCGACATGACCGGGCTTGCACAGCCGAGCCATCGATCAGGCCAAGCCTGCAACACACGGGTGCGCCCTTCAGGCGCACTCGCGCAGTCCGCTGCTTCGCGGATGTTCCTTGCAACGGATGACCCTGCGTGCGGTCGATGGCGGTTAGCGATCGACCGGCGCGTGCTGGCCGTCGAGCAAGGCGTCCACCACCGCCCGGGCCATCTCTACGGAATGCACCATGGACCAGATCAGCCCGCGCTCCAGGCCACTGCCCTGCTGGGTGATCTCATCGCAGACCTCTTCGGCGCATTTGAGCAGCAGCACCACATGCACCAATGCCTCTTCGGCGCTGACGCCTTCGCGCACGCTGAACAGGGAGTCAGGAGAAACCGCTTTGGATTGGGTATTGCGCTGGAACAGCCCGGGGTCCAGCGGTTGCTGGGCCAGGGCCACGCGCAAGGTGGCGTTGGCAGCCTTGAGTTCGGGGTCGCGATAGGAAGTGGGTGGATCGGGGACAAGCTTTTTCATGGTCAAACTCCTGGTAATGAAAAGGAGCTGACACCGTTCGCTTGCACACGAATAAAGGTGGCAGCCGTACGCGGGTGTGCAAGACCGAGTTACCAGAACCCCGGCAGATCCGAAGATCTCCCGCGCACGGTCGCCATAACACGGCGAACATGAAAACGCTCAGGCATGACTGAGCGTTTATGCGTCTGGTAACAGTCCGGACTTGCACATCCGAGCCATCGATTTGACGATGGCTCCAGCACCCTAGCCCGCCCACCAGACGCATTCAAGCGGCCAGCAGTTTCTCGGATTTGCCTTACAAAAGAAAGCGAACTGCCTTACTTTCAGACGCTGTTCCACGGCCTTCAGATCCACTCCATGCCAGGGAAGCAGGCGCAGGCAACACCAGCCACTGCGCCTGCCCGGCGTTACCAGTCGTAGCTCATTTCCACCGAGGCCACCCGCTCCTGGCCGTAATAGCAGCCGAAGTTGTAGTTGCAGTCCGAGACGTATTCCCGGTCAAACAGGTTCTGCACGTTGAGGCTGCTTTTCAGCCCGCGCAGGCTCGGGTCGAGCTTGCCCAGGTCGTAGCTGACCGTGGTGTCGTACACCACATAGGCCGGCGTGCTGAAGCTGTTGCCCGAATCCCCCGGCTTCTTGCCGGTGTAGCGCGCGCCCACGCCGAAGGTCAGGCCGTTGAGCGCCGCCTGGGTGAAGTGGTAGTCGACCCAGGCACTGGCCGAGACCGGCGCCTGGGCTTCATTGCGGTTGCCCTTGGTGGCGTCATTGGCCTTGGTATAGAAGGAGTCGATGTAGGTGGCGGCGGCCATCAGATCGATGTTGTCCAGGCTGGATTTGATTTCCAGTTCGATGCCCCGGGAACGCACCTCGCCCTGCTGCGCGCTGTATTCGGGGTACTGGATGTCGCTGGTCAGGGCGTTCTTCTGCTTGACCTGGAACACCGACGCGGTCATCAGGGTCTTGTCCAGGGGCTGGTATTTCACCCCCACTTCATACTGCTCGCCCTCAGTCGGCTTGAAGGCCTTGGCGCCACGCTCCGGCGCACCGGTGCCCACGGTCGGCAGGAAGGACTGGGAATAGCTGACATAGGGCGCCAGACCGAAATCGGTCAGGTAGGTCAGGCCCACCCGGCCGGTGAACTTATGGTCCCGCTGTTCAACGATGCTGCGCGCCAGCAGGTCCTTGTTTTCCACTTCGGCCCAGTCCTGGCGGCCGCCGATGGTCAGTAGCCATTGGTCGAGCTTGATCTGGTCCTGGGCGTAGAGGCCGGTCTGGCTGACGGTGTTGTCCCAGCGGGTGGTCAGTTGGGGAGTGACGCTGCGGGTGTCGTAGTTGTTCTTGCCGTACAGCTCCACCGGCAAGACCCCGTAGGCGTTGTAGCCGGTGTACTTGCGGTTGAAGTGGCGATAGTCCACGCCCGCCAGGGCGGTGTGCTCAAGGGCGCCGGTGTTGAAGCGGTACTCCAGGTTGTTGTCCAGGGTGTAGGCCGTGTTGTGCTGCTGCCAGTCGAGCTTGGTGCGGGTGGCCCGGGTGTAGTCGGTCGCGCCGCCAGCTTCGGTGACGAAGCCGCGCAGGTAGAAGCCCGTGTAGCGGTCGCGCACGTCGATGTAGCGGGCGCTGGAGCGCCACTTCAGGTCGTCGTTCAAGGCCTGGCTCAGCTCGTAGCCGAGGATGTACTGGTCGCGCTTGTAATTGTTGTAGTGCGAATCGCCGTTGAAGAAATCGCGGTCGATCTTGCGCCCGTCGGGGCTGCGTTCGAGGGTGCCGATCTTTGGCAACGCCTGGTAGTCGGCCAGGCCATCGTCGCGCTGGATCTGCGCGAACAGCGTCAGGCGGGTGGCGTCGCTCGGGCTCCAGGTCAGGCTCGGCGCCAGCAGGGTGCGCTGGCTGTTGGTGTGGGCGACCTGCTCGTTGCCCTTCTTCGCCACGCCGATCAGGCGGTAGGAGAACTCCCCCTGGTCATCCAGCGGGCCACTGCTGTCCAGGGCGCCGTTGACCCGGTTGTAGCTGCCCAGGCCGAACTTGACCTGATGTTGCGGCGTGCTGCTGGGGCGCTTGGACACCAGGTTGACCAGGCCGCCGGGCTGGTTCTGCCCGTAGAGCACCGACGACGGGCCCTTGAGCACCTCGATGCGTTCCAGGGTGTAGGGATCGATCTGCGGCGCCCCGCCCAGGCTGCCGGCATAGGGCAGGTAGGCGCCGTCCAGGTACAGCGGGGTCGGGGTGAAACCGCGGCTGGTGATCTCGTCGGCAATGGTGTTGCGGTCGGTGTAGCCGTTGACGCTCAGCCCCGGCGTGTAGCGCAGCACCTGGGTCAGGTTGCGCGCACCCTGGGTCTGCACCTGGTCGGCGGTGACCACGTTGATGGTCTGCGGAATTTCCAGGATCGGTGTGTCGGTCTTGGTCGCGGTGGCGCTGCGGGTGGCCACGTAGCCATCCACCGGGCCCCAGGCCTGCTCCTGGACTTGGCCCTGGCCCTGGATATGGGTCGGTTGCAATTGCAACGCCGAACCCTCGGGTAACGGGTAGAGACTCCAGGTGCCGCTGGGGGTCGTGGTCAAGCCCAGACCGCTGCCCGCCAGGGCCTGCTGCACGGCCTGCTCGGGGGTCAGTTGGCCGCTGACCCGGCTGGCGCGCTTACCGACGAGCAGCTCCGGGGCCACCGACAGCACCCGGCCGCTGTCCCGGGCGATGCGGCTCAAGGTCTCGCCCAGGTCACCGGCGGGAAGATTGAACGACCGGCTGGCCTCAGCCTGTTGCGCGGTGGCCGCGGCGTGAGCGACAGCGGGCAGAGCGGCGTAACTCAGAACGACAGCCATCGCCAGCAGGCTGGGACGGAAAATAATCTGGGGCATGGAAAGGGCTCGTTGTAGGTTGGCTTTCCATAACCAGGACACGGGAAAAGCCCAACCCCCTCACCGTCCCGGCTTTTTTTGAAAAGAATCAGCGCAGCTCGATGCGGGTCAGCCAGAAGCCATAGCGGGTCACCTGGATCGGCAGGGTTTCGCCCAGAGACAGCAGCACCTGATCGCTGTCATCCAGGGGGAACACCCCGTAGACCCGCACCCGCGCCGCTTGCGGGCTGATGCGCAACAGGCCGCTGCGGTAGGGCCGCAACAGCTCGATCAATTCGCCCAGGGGCTCGTTGCGCACATCGATGCGGCCGTCGAGCCAGTCCACCCGGGTGCGCAGCGACGGCGCCTGGCGCTCGATGCCTTGCGCGTTGAAGGCAAAGGCTTCACCGGCCTCGACACGCTGCTGGCGGCCCTGGGGCGTGCTCAGCAGTACGCTGTGCTGCTGCACCGAAACCAGGCTGCCGAGGTCGTTGCGACTGACCATGAAACGAGTGCCCAGGGCCTGCACCCGCCCCTCGCGGCTTTCGACGATAAACGGCCGCGCCGGGTCGGCGGCGACCTCGACCTGCACCGTGCCTTCACGCAGGACAATGCGCCGCTGCCCGGCATCGAAGCGGATATCCACCGCGCTGCGGGCATTCAAGTGGATGCGGCTGCCATCGGCCAGGGTCATGGACTTGCGCTGGCCGGTGGCGGTATCCAGGTCGGCCAGCACCTGGCCCAGGGGCAGCACGCGGTTGACCAGCCCGGCAGCACCGCCCCCCAGCACCAGCAACGCCAGGCCGCCGCCCAGCACCTTGCGCCGCGAAGGCGAGGGCAGCGAACGCAAGGCCCGGCTGGCCGCCTGCAACTGCTCGGCGCCCTGCAGTTGCTGCAAGGGCTGGCTGAGCACGGCATTGACCCGCTGCCAGGCAGCGGCGTGTTCGCCGCTCTGCGCCAGCCAGTGGGCAAACGCTTGCTGCACGGCATCCCCCGGCGTGCTGGATTCCAGCTTCAGCAGCCAATCCACAGCGGCGCGATTGGCCTGGTCGATGGCGCTACGGCTCATGGGGCGCCCTCGCTGAGGCAATGCAGGAAGGCCCGCCGCAGGTCACGCTCGACGGTCGCCAGGGACACCCCCAGGCGCTCGCCAATCTGTGGCTGCGACAAGCCCTCAAGGCGATGCAGGATAAAAGCCTGGCGCGCCCGTTGCGGCAAACCTTCCAGCAGCCGATCGATCAGCTCCAGCGCTTCGCGCACCAGTGCCAGGTCCTCTTCGGAGGGGCTGAAGGCCTGGGGCAGCCGGCCCAGCTCCAGCAGGTACTGCTGCTCCAGGGCACGGCGCCGGAACAGGTTGCTCAACAAGCGCCTGGCCACGGTGGCGAGAAAGGCCCGTGGCTCGTTGAGATCGGCCAGTTGGCCGGCGGTCAGGGTGCGCACGAAGGTGTCCTGGGTCAGGTCCGCGGCATCCTGCGGGCACTGCAATCGGCGATACAGCCAGGCCCGCAACCAGCGGTAATTCTCACTGTAGAGGTTGGCGACTATGGCTTTGGTGTCTACGGGACTGTGCATCGAGATCGGCACGCTAATGGTAATTGTTATCATTATCCAGTTGGCCGGTCACGGAAATCAATGTTCGTCGCGGCAAAACTCCAAGTTGCCACGGCGAACCTGTGAGCTAGCGCTCAGTAGTACTCCGCCGGCCCCTCGCGTTCGAGGACTTCCTCCAGATCGCTGAGGTCGCCGCGCGCCTTGAGAATGCCGCTGACTTGATCGATCCACACCTGCTCCGAAGCAATCCCGGCCCAGGACTGGCTGCCAAAGCCGTGATACGGCCGGTCATCGAAGGTGCTGATCAGCAGCTGGTTGAAGCGCCCGATGTCCAGGTTCTTGCGCTGGATCTGCACTTGCAGCGCCCCCAGCACCTTCTGCTGCTCTTGCGGGTTGGGACGATAGCGACGCAGTCGCGGCGAGCTGAGCACCAGAAACTCCGGCGGCAGGTTTTCATCGATGGCCGCCTGCAGGCGGTAATGACCATCGAGGATCAGGTGGCTGTTCAGGCCGCTGACGTACCACAGCAGAATCGGCGGCAAACTGCCTTCACGGGCTTTTTTGCGCCACCATTTCAAGCGCCCGGAATGCGGGTCCACGGCATGCAGGCCGACCACCGCCCCGCCGCCCTCGTGCAACTCGACCCAGCGCGCCGAGCCGGGCTGCTGGTTGTCGAGGATGTTGCGGCCGTAGATCGCCCACTGCGGCATATGGCTCTGGGCGTCTTCGCCGCCCTTGAAGTACCAGGCGTCAACGCCTTTGAGCATGGGTCGCAGCGGCTTCTGGGATTCCGGACGCAGCGCCCGTACCAGCCAGTAACCGGGGTAGAAGAAATCCGCTTGGTGCTGCATCAGCTGCTGGACGAAGAAGCGGCTCCAGGCCTTGAGGCGCAAGGCCGGATCAAGGCGCGCCTGTTGTTCCACCAGGGGCGAATCGATGGGGTCGACCAGGGTCTGCGGCAGTTGCTGCAGCAGGTCATTGCGCACCAGCCACACACCATAGAGGCAGCGCGACATGGTGCCCCAGAGCAGGGTCTGGTCCCCCAACACCAGCTGCATGCGCTCATTGTTGCCACTGAGCAGGCGCAGGTTCGGCTTGCCGCTGGCCGGACCTTTGACGTCCAGCCCCAGGCCGTTCCAGTGGCCGGCCAAATCCTCGATATCACGCCAGAAAATCTGTTCCACGATTGTCCCTAATCCTTCAACAATGACCGGCCCTGCGGCGGCCGGGCGCGAATATAGCAGATGGCCGGAACACGCATTCGCTTGTAGGAGCTGGCTTGCCAGCGAAGGCGGCCAACGCCCTACCCCTGCCGGGCGATGACCGCGTCCACCTCATCCGCAAGCCCCTGCCCGCTCAGGCACTGGCGCACCTCGTCACACCACTGCGACTCCGGCTCGGTGCCGGCCCAAGCCGGGGTAGCGCTACGGTAGTGGGGCCGGTCATCGAAAGCCTGGATCAGCACCCGGTTGAGGTGCTCGGTGCTCAGGGCCTTGTTGCGCGGCACCGCGTCGCCGCGCTTGCGCAATGAATCCATGACCCGCTGCTGGTGCTCGGTGCTCGGCGTGAAATCCAGCTCGCGGGTAGCGCTGAGGACGATAAACGACGGCGCAAGATTTTCCGCAATGGCCGCCTGCAAGCGGTAATGCCCATCGATCACCACATAGGACGCCAGCCCGCCGACATACCACAGCAGCACCGGCGGCAGGCTGCCCTCCCGGGCTTTCTTGCGCCACCACTTCAGACGCCCGGCCAGGGGATCGACGCGGTGCAGGCCGATAAGCTTGCCGCCGCCGTGCCACCAGTCGATCCACTCCAGGGCCTGGGGTTGCAGATTGTCGAGAAAGTCCTCGCCGTACAGGTGCCAATTGGGCACGTGGGTCAGGGGATCGCTCACCGAGCTGAAGCGCCAGTTGTCCAGGCCGTTCGCGGTGCTGGAGGGTTCCGGCAACAGGCTCTGGGCCAGCCAGAAACCGGGGGTGAGGAAGTGCCGGGCGCTGTCACTGAGACGGCTGACGAAATAGCGGCTCCAGGCCTTGATCCGCTGCTCGGGGGCCAGGGCGGCGTGCTGTTCGACGGTGGGTGAGTCGATGGGCGCCAGCAGCCGGCATTCGGCGCCAGCGGCCAGCGGGTTGCGCACCAGCCAGACACCGCCGTGGTCCCGGGCGAAGGTGGCCCAGAACAGTGGCGTGTCGTGGTGCATCAGCTTGATCCGGGTATTGCTGCCGGTGCGCAGGTACAGCGGCGGTTTGTCGGTGGCGCCCGGTTCCACTTCAACGCCGAGGCCACTCCAGTTGCCCAGGGAGTCTTCGATGTCGTGCCAGTAAAGCGGTTCTGCCATGGTTCCGGTCCTTGAACTGTCTGAAACGACAAAGCCCGACAGGGCTGCTGTCGGGCAATGCGCGGTGGACTATTTCAAACTGAAGGTTATTTAGCCATTGGCCCCATTCATGGTTGCAGCAATGGCAGCAGCCCATGCGTCACGGCCAAATAGTACAAATCGAGACTCTATACCCTGCTTTGTAAAAACAGATAAAGAGTTGGGGAAAATGGGGATAAGACCTAAAAATCTAGTCCATGCCGGTTGCAATGACTGGATGTTTGAAATTTCAATCTCATCAGGAGCGCTTTGGAAGTTAATTTTATGCGCGACAAATAGCACACGCTGGTTCGTCAGAAAAAGCCTTCCGCCCACCGTCTCAATATTTCTTTGAAGGTTTGCCGGCCCTTCTTTGATGATTTTTTCGCCGCCTCGCAACTCTGCTTTCATTCGATGCATCCTTGTTATTTTTTCTTCATGCTCAGTCCAATCGATAAGGGCAAACAAAAACCCTTAGCTTAATACTGCCTTTCTATTTCACCCCCTGTATAGGCTTCCTGTAGAGAGCGCTCGGTTATACAGCGGCCGTAAAGCCTGAATGCGCGACCTTCCTGAAGGAGTGAGGCGCAGCCTTTGGGGTGGCTGCGCCCGCCGCAAAAGCTTACAAGCCCTCCAACTCGGCCATCAGGTCGCTCAGCCGATCGACCTTCTCCTCGTTGATTTCATTGGCACCCAGGCCGTCGATGTAGGCGGCCAGTTCTTGCACCGTGCTGCATTCGAACATGGCCCGCAGCGGCACGTTGCGTTGCAGGGTCTTCTGCACCCGCGAGGCGATCTGCGTGGCTAGCAGGGAATGCCCGCCCAACTCGAAGAAGTTGTCGCGCACCCCCACTCGCTCGACCTTGAGCACCTCGGCCCAGATCTCCACCAGGGTCTGCTCCAGCTCGCTGCCCGGGGCTTGATAGTCCTCGCTCTGCAGTTGGCCGATCTCCAGCGCCGGCAGGGCCTTGCGGTCGAGCTTGCCGTTGGCGTTGAGCGGCAGGCGCTCCAGCCACAGCCAGTGCAGCGGCACCATGTACTCCGGCAGCTCGGCGCGCAGGCGCGGTTTGATCCGCTCCAGGCGCTCGCTCGGGCTCAGGCCCGAATCGCTGGCCACCAGGTAGCCGACCAAGTGCTTGCCGTTGGCACCTTCCTGCACACCGACGGCGGCATCGCGGATTTCCGGCTGTTCGTGCAGGCGCGCTTCGATCTCCCCCAGTTCGATGCGGTAGCCGCGGATCTTCACCTGATGGTCGATGCGGCCGACGTATTCCAGCACGCCATCGCTGCGCCGGCGTGCCAGGTCGCCGGTGCGGTACAGGCGTTCGCCCGCAGCACCGAACGGATGGGGCACGAAGGCAAGCGCGGTGCGCAATGGGTCGCTGACGTAGCCACGGCCGACACCGGTGCCGGCCACGCACAGCTCGCCGACGGCGCCCAGGGGCACCAGCTCCAGGGCCTCGTCCATCAGGTACAGCTGGTTGTTGTCGGTGGGCGTGCCGATCGGCAGGTAGGCGCCCCGGGTCGAGGCCATGTCCACCCGGAAGAAGGCCACGTCATCGGAACATTCGGCAGGGCCGTAAGCGTTGACCAGGCCGATCTGTGGATAACGCAGCAGCCACTGGTGCGCCAACTCCGGCGGCATGGCCTCGCCGGTGGGCAGCATCCAGCGCAGGCCATCGAGGGCAATCGCATCCTGGGCGAGCATGCCCTGGATCAGCGACGGCACGCTTTCCAGCACCGTGATGCCCTGCTCCTCGACGTGGGCCAGGAGGCCCTGGGGATCGTGAGCAATGGTGTTGGGCACGATGTCGACCCGGGCGCCGAACAGCGGCGCGGCAAGGAACTGCCAGACCGAAATGTCGAAGCTCTGGGAGGCGGTCTGGGCGATCACGTCGGTCTCGCTCAGTTGCAGGTACGGCACTTTGCTCAATTGGTTGTTGAGCATGCCACGCTGCTCCACCATCACGCCCTTGGGCAAGCCGGTGGAACCGGAGGTGTAGATCACGTAGGCGAGGTTGTCCGGGCTGCTGTAGCGGCCCGGGTTGCTCTCGGCATGCCCGGCGGCTTGCAGTTCTTCCCAGACCAGCAGTCGCGGCCGACCGGCGCAGCCGAATTCGTCCAGCAGGGCCTGGGCCTGTTCGCGACAGGCCGCGGTGCACACCAGCAGCGGCGTGCGGCTGAGCTCGATGATCCGGCCCAGGCGCTGGCCCGGCAGGCCCGGGTCCAGGGGCAGGTAGCCGGCCCCGGCCTTGAAGCTGCCGATGATCATGCCCAGCAGTTCCAGGCCGCGCTCGGCCAACAAGGCCACCGGCTGGTCGAAGCCCACGCCATTGGCGATCAAGGCATGCCCCAGGCGGTTGCTGCAGCGGTTCAATTCAGCGTAGCTGTAGCGCTGATCCAGGCAACTGGCGGCGATGCGTTGCGGGTGGGCCGCCACCTGGGCCTCGAACAGCTCCACGTAGCTGCGCTCCAGCGGGTACTCGTGCTCACTCTGGTTGCAGCCGGCCAGCAGGAAGTCCTGCTCTTCTTCACCCAGCAACGGCAGCTCGGCCATGTCGCCATGCAAACCTTGCATCAGCGCCAGCAACAGGCGCTTGAACTCGCCGAGCATGCGCTCGATGGTCGCCTGCTCGAAGTAGCGCTGGTCGTAGGACAGGTGCAGGCCCAGGTCATCCCCCGGGTAGCACACCGCGGTGATCGGGAAGTTGGTGTGGGTACGGCCGGAATCCGACGTGGCATTCAGGCTTTGCGCACGGTCCAGCACCGAGACTTCCACCGGCGCGTTCTCGAACACGAACAGGCTGTCGAACAGCGGCTGGCCCTTGGGCAGTTCGCTGGTTTCCTGGATCGCCACCAGCGGCAGGTACTCGTATTCACGCAGTTGCATGTTGCTGTCGAGCAAGCCGCTGAGCCACTGGCGCACGCTGCAGCGCTCACCGTCCTGGGGCAGTTTGACCCGCAGGGCGATGCTGTTGATGAACAGGCCGACGGTGCGTTGCATCTCCGGCATTGCCACCGGGCGCCCGGCCACAGTGACCCCGAACAATACGTCGCGATCACCGCTCAGGCGCCGCAGCACCAAGGCCCAGGCCGCCTGGGCGAAGGTGTTGATGGTCAGTTGATGCTGCTGCGCCAGCTCGCGCAGTTGCGCGCCATCCCGGGCATCGAGGCGGGTGTAGCAGTCACCGACGATCATCCCGCCGCTGTCACCGGCGTGTTCCCGCAGGAAAGGTCGGTCGCTGGGGATCGGCGTAGTGCGTTCAAAACCTTGAAGGTTCTGCCGCCACCACTGCCGCGCCTCCGACAGGCTCTGGTGCTGCAGCCAGCCGATGTAGTCGCGGTAACGCGGTGGCACCGACAGCTGGGCCTCACGGCCTTCGCCGAGGGCGGTGTAGATCTCGAAGAAGTCATTCATCAGCAGCGAACGGCACCAGGCATCGATGAGGATGTGGTGGTTGCTCATCATGAACCAGTAGCGCGCGGCGCCGACGCGGATCAAGCGCAGGTGGAACGGCGCCTGGTTGAGCAGATCGAAACCGGCTTCGCGCTCCTGCTGGTGCAGGGCTTGCAGTTTAGGTTCCTGCTCGGCCTCGGGCAGCGCGCTCCAGTCGAGGAACTCGATCGGGGTGCTGCCTGGTTTGTGGATAACTTGCAGCATGTCTTCGCCGATGTTCCAGCAGAAGGACGCGCGCAGTGCTTCATGACGGGCGACCACCGCTTGCCAGGCCTGAGCGAAACGCTGCGGGTCCAGCTCGCTGTTGATGCGGTAGCGGTCCTGCATGTAGTACAGGCCGGTGCCCGGTTCCAGCAGGGTGTGCAGCAGCATGCCCTCCTGCATCGGCGTCAGCGGGTAGACGTCCTCGATCTGCGCCGCCGGTACCGGCAGGCTGTCCAGCTGGGCCTGGGTCAGGGAGGCCAGAGGGAAGTCCGACGGCGTCAGGCCACCGGCATCGTCCTTCAGGCAATGGCCGATCAGGCTCTGCAGCTCGCCTAGGTAGGCCTCGGCCAGGTCGCCGATCAGCTCGGCGTCGAAACGCTCGGCGCTGTAGGTCCAGCGCAGCACCAGCTCGCCGCCATAGACCTGGCTGTCGATGCTCAGTTCGTTGGGCAATGGTGCTTCAGGTGCATGAGCCGGGCCGACGGATTCATCCAGCGGCCGCAGCAGTGCATCGGCGCCGAAGCTCTGGTCGAACTGCCCCAGGTAGTTGAAAGTCACCGGCGCCGGCGGCAGGGCCGCCAGGGCCTCGCGGCAGCTTTCATCCGCCAGGTAGCGCAGCACGCCATAACCCAGGCCTTTGTGCGGCACGGCGCGCAATTGTTCCTTGATGGCCTTGATCGAGGCGCCCTGCCCGGCCGCTTCTTCTACTTGCAACGGGGTCAGGCGCAACGGATAGGCGCTGGTGAACCAGCCCACGGTGCGGGTCAGGTCGATCTCGTCGAACAGCGCTTCGCGGCCGTGGCCTTCCAGTTGCACCAGCGCCGAAGGCTGCCCGCTCCAGCGGCACAGCACGCGGGCCAGGGCGGTCAGCAGCAGGTCGTTGACCTGGGTGCGATAAGCCACTGGCGCCTGTTGCAGCAGCTGTCGGGTGCGCTCGGCATCCAAGGTCACGCTGTGGGTTTTCGCATGCTGGTGTTGCTGGCCGCCGCTGGCGTTCAACCCCGGCAGTTGCGCGACCGGACCCGCCAGTTGCTGCTGCCACCAGTCCAGCTCCTCGCGCAGGGATTCGCTGCCGGCATAGGCTTGCAGGCGGCTCGACCAATCGCGCAGGGCGCTGGTCTTGGCCGGCAGACGCAGGGCCTGTGCCGACTCCAGTTGGCGGTAAGCGTTCTGCAGATCTTCCAGCAGCACCCGCCAGGACACCCCATCCACCACCAGGTGGTGAATGGCAATCAGCAAGCGTTGCTGGCCCTCCGGACCGTCCACCAGCACCGCGCGCAGCAGCGGGCCGTGTTCCAAGTCGAGGCTGCGCTGGGCATCGGCGAACAGCGATGCGCAGGTGTCCATGGACGGCACCCGCACTTGCCACAGCAACGGTGCGTCGGACAGCGGCAGGTATTCGGCGTGCCACTGGCCTTGAACCTGATTGAAGCGCAGGCGCAGGGCGTCGTGCTGCTCCACCACTGCCAACAGCGCCTGCTCCAGGCGTTGGGCATCCAGCACGCCCACCGGCTCCAGCAGCAACGCCTGGTTCCAATGTTGCGGCTGGGGAATGGCGCTGTCGAAGAACCAATGCTGGATCGGCGTCAGCGGCGCTTCGCCACTGAGCAGGCCCTGCTCGGCAGTGATGCGCTGGCTATGGCTGGCCACCCGAGCCAGGCTCTGCACGGTCTGGTGCTGGAACAGGTCGCGCGGAGTGAAGTGAATCCCCAGCTGACGGGCGCGGCTGACCACCTGGATCGACAGGATCGAGTCGCCGCCCAGTTCAAAGAAGTTGTCGTTGAGGCCCACCTGCTGCACGTTCAGCACTTCGCCCCAGACCCTAGCCAGGGTCTGCTCCAGTTCGTTACTCGGGGCCACGTACTGCTGGCGATTGAGCTCCGGATCGGGCAGCGGCAAGGCGCGACGGTCGAGTTTGCCGTTGGCGGTCAGCGGCATGCTGCCGAGCAGTATCAGGTGAGTCGGCACCATGTAGTCCGGCAGCTGGGTTTTCAGCTGCTGCTTGAGGGCTTCACGCAGGTTGGCCTGCTGCACCTCATTCTGCTCGGCGACATCACTGACCAGGTAAGCGGCCAGCTGTTTGCCGGCCGGCGTGTCCAAGGCCAGCACTACGGCTTCACGCACCGATGGATGATCCAGCAGGCGGGTTTCGATTTCCCCCAGCTCGATGCGGAAACCGCGGATCTTCACCTGATGGTCGACCCGGCCGATGTACTCCACCTGGCCGTCGGCGCACTGGCGCACCAGGTCGCCGGTGCGGTACAGGCGCCCGCCATTGGTGGCGAACGGGTCGGCGACGAAACGTTCGGCGCTCATCCCCGGACGACGGTGGTAACCCTGGGCCAGGCCGGCACCGCCGACATACAGCTCACCCGTCGCGCCTTGCGGCACCAGGGCCAGATCGGCGTCGAGAATGTAAGCCACACGTGCGCCGACGATGCTGCCGATCGGCACGCTGGCCACGCCTTCAGCCAGTTGCTCCGGCGCCAGGCTGGCCAAGGGCATGACCACGGTTTCGGTGGGGCCGTAGGCGTTGAAGAACAGGCTCGGCTGGAAGGCCGCGCGGATGCGTTGCAGGTGTTCACCGGTCAGGGCTTCACCACCGGTGATGCACATGCGCACCGGCAGGGTCTGCTGTTGCGTTGCCAAGTGCTGGGCCAGTTGGCTGCCGTAGCTGGGGGTGAAACCGAGAATGCTGATGCGGTGCTGACGGATCAGCTGGCAGATTTCCTCGGCATCCCACTGGCCTTGGGCCCGCAGTACCACTTGCGCACCGCTGAGCAGCGGCACCAGCAAGCGCTCGGTGGCGGCGTCGAAGTTGATCGAATAGAAGTGCAGTTCGCAATCGTCCGGGCGCATGCCGAAACGGCGGATCACCGCCTGGCAGTGCATGGCGATTTCACCGTGGGACACCACCACGCCCTTGGGCTGGCCGGTGGAACCGGAGGTGTAGATCAGGTACGCCTGATGCTGGGGCAGGCTGATGAACGGCAGCTCGCTGGCCGGGTAGTCGGCCAGCAACGCGCCGTCCTCTTCCAGGCACCAACGACCGACACCGGCCGGCAGCTCGCCGAGGGCTTCGAACATCCGCGTATCGCTGAGCAGCAGGCCGATGCCGCTGTCTTCGATCATGTAGTGCAGGCGGTCCAGGGGGTATTCCGGGTCCAGCGGCACGTAGGCACCACCGGCCTTGAGGATCGCCAGCAGGCCGACGACCATTTCCAGGGAACGCTCCAGGGCCAGGCCGACCCGCACCTGCGGGCCCACGCCGCGCTCGCGGAGCATCCAGGCCAGGCGATTGGCACGGCTGTCCAGCTCGCTGTAGCTCAGGGTCTGCCCGGCGAAGGTCAGGGCCGGCGCGTCCTGGCGCGCCAGGGCCTGCTCGCTGAACAGGTGGTGGATGCACTGGTCCAGGCGTTGCTCGCCGGGCTCGACACTCAAGCTGTCCAGCAGGTGCTGCTGTTCCTCGGCCTGCAGCAGCGGCAACTCGCACAGGCGCCGTTGCGGATCGCTGAGCAAGGCTTGCAGCAGGTTGCGCCAATGGACAGCCATGCGCGCAATGCGTGGCTCGTCGAACAGGTCGGTGCTGTAGGTCAGGCAGCAACCCAGGCGATGGTCCAGGTCGGTGACTTCCAGGTTGAGGTCGAACTTGGTGGCCCGGGCATCGTTGACCAGGTATTCCACGGTCATCCCAGCCAGCTGCCGGCTTTGCTGGAACTCCCAGCGCTGGACGTTGCACATCACCTGGAACAGCGGGTTGTAGGCGGCGCTACGCGGTGGTTGCAACGCTTCCACCAGGTGGTCGAACGGCAGGTCCTGGTGCGACTGGCCCTCGATCACCGTGTGGCGCACCTGCTCCAGCAACTGGCCGACGCTCATCTGCCCGTCGAGCTGGCAACGCAGCACCTGGGTGTTGAGGAAGGCGCCGATCAGCCCTTCGCTTTCCGGACGGATACGGTTGGCCACCGGCGCGCCGATGCGCAGGTCGGTCTGGCCGCTGTAGCGGTACAGCAGCACCGACAGCGCGGCGGTCATGGTCATGAACAGGGTCAAGCCATGCTCGGCGTTGAACGCGCGCACCCGAGCCGCCAGTTCATCGCTCAGATCGAAACGGTACAGCTCGCCCTGGTGGCTTTGCACCGGCGGCCGTGGCCGGTCGCTGGGCAGTTCCAGCAACGGGTGCTCGCGGCCCAGTTGCCCGGTCCAGTAATCCAGCTGGCGCTGGCGCTCGCCGGACTCCAGCCACTGGCGCTGCCAGACGCTGTAGTCCAGGTACTGCACCGGCAGCGGTTGCAGGGGCGATTCGCGGTCGTCGAGGAAGGCTTCATACAACGCGCCCAACTCGCGGGCGAAGATGTCCATGGCCCAGCCTTCGGTAACGATGTGGTGCAGGGTCAGGACGAAGTAGTGTTCCTGCTCGCCGGCCTTGACCAGGCAGGCACGCAGCAGCGGGCCGGTCTCCAGGTCGAAGGGCTGGTGCGCCTCGCTGTCCGCCAGTTGTTGCAGGCGGGTCTGGCGGGCCTCTGGCGACAGCGCCGAGAAGTCTTTCCAGGCCATGCGCAGCCCGGTGTCGGGATGCACCCGCTGCTGGGCCACGCCATTGACGCTGGGGAAGGTGCTGCGCAGGGTTTCATGGCGCATGATCAACGCCTGCAACGCCGCTTCGAAACGGCCCACATCCAGCACGCCGCTCAAACGCGCCATGCCGCCGACGTTGTAGGCCGGGCTGTCCGGCTCCATCTGCCAGAGGAACCACATGCGCTGCTGAGAATAGGACAACGGCACCGGTTGGCTGCGGTCGACCAGGGCAATCGGTGGCTGTTGGTTACGCTCACCGGACGCCTGGATCAGCCGCACCTGTTCGGCGAAGGCCCCCAGTTCGCTGGCCTCGAACAACGCCCGCAGCGGCAGCTCGACATCACAGGCCTGGCGGGTACGGGAAATGATCTGGGTGGCCAGCAGCGAGTGGCCGCCGAGGGCGAAGAAATCATCCTTGAGGCCGATCCGTGGCTGGCCCAGCACCTCGCGCCAGATGGCCGCGATCTGCTGCTCCAGCTCGGTGCTCGGCTCGATGTGCTCGCGCACCTGCCATTGCGGCTCGGGCAGTGCCCGGCGATCCAGCTTGCCACTGGGGCTCAGGGGCATGGCATCCAGGCGCACCAGTTGCGCCGGCACCATGTATTCCGGCAACTCGGCAGCCAGGGCGGTTTTCAGGCGCTGGTTCTGTGCCTCTTGCTCCTCGTCATCGGCACTCGGCGTGTAGTAGCCGATCAGTTGCGCGCCGGCCACGGTCTGCCGTACCTGGACCGCAGCCTGGGCCACACCGTCCTGGGCCAGCAAGCGTGCTTCGATTTCCTGCGGCTCGACACGAAAGCCCCGCAGCTTGACCTGTTGGTCTAGACGCCCGAGGTACTCCAGGGCGCCATCGGCGCACCAGCGCACACGGTCGCCGGTGCGGTACAGGCGGGCGCCCTCCGCGCTCAGCGGGTCAACGACAAAACGCTCGGCGGTCATGCCTGGGCGGCCCAGGTAACCCCGGGCCAGGCCCAGGCCGCTGATGCACAGCTCGCCGGGAACGCCGGCCGGCAGCGGGTTGAGCTCGGCGTCGAGCACCCGGCACACCACGTTGCCCAATGGCCGGCCGATAGGCGAACGCTCGCCGTCCTCCGTGGCGCACTGCCAGTGGGTGACGTTGATCGCGGTTTCGGTCGGGCCATAGCGGTTGTGCAACCGGGCGTTGGGCAACTGTTCCAGCACCCGGTTGCGCAGCTCGGCGGGCAAGGCTTCGCCACCGGAGAATACCCGGCGCAGGCTGTGGCACTCGGCGCTCAATGGCTCATCAACGAACAGCTGCAACAGCGGCGGCACGAAGTGCAGCGTGGTCACGCCGTATTCCTGTACCAGTTGCGCGATGCGATGAGGATCGCGGTGCTCACCGGGGGCCGCGATCAGCAAGCGGCAGCCGGTGATCAGGGGCCAGAAGCACTCCCACACCGATACGTCGAAACTGATCGGAGCCTTCTGCATCAGCACATCATCGGCTTGCAACTGGTAGCTGCCTTGCATCCACTGCAAACGTTCCACCAGGGCGCTGTGGGTGTTGCCCACGCCCTTGGGCTGGCCGGTGGAACCGGAGGTGTAGATCACATAGGCCAGGTTGTCGCCATGCAGGTGCAGGCCCGGCGCGTGGCTTGGCCAGCTGTCGAGGTTGAGGCTGTCCATGGCGATGGCGCTGACGCCTTCGGCCTGGGGCATCTGCTGCAGCAAGTGGGTCTGGGTCAACAGCAGTTGCACGCCGCTGTCGCTGAGCATGTAGGCCAGGCGTTCGGCCGGGTAATCCGGGTCCAGCGGCACGTAGGCGCCGCCGGCCTTGATGATCGCCAGCAGGCCGATCAGCAATTGCGGCGAGCGCTCGGCAGCGATGGCTACGCACACGTCCGGGCCGACGCCCTTGTCCCGCAGGTAATGGGCCAGGCGGTTGGCCTCGGCATGCAGTTGGGCAAAGCTCAACTGGCCGCCGTCCCAGATCAGCGCGGTGCGCTCCGGGGTCTGGCGCAGTTGTTCGTGGAGCAACTCCGGCAGCCAGTGTTCGGCAACCGCGCACGGCGCCACGCCCCACTGCTGCAGTTGTGCGGTTTCGGCCTTGGCCAGCAACGGCAGATCGCCCAGGGCGCTGTCCGGCTGTTGGCTGACATGCTCCAGCAGGCTGACAAAGTGCTGGGTCAGACGCTCGATGGTGCTGGCGTCGAACAATTCGTTGGCGTAGTCGAAGGCCAGGCTCAAGCGGCCATTGCGGTCTTCGTCGCTGTGCAGTTGCAGATCGAACTTGGCTTCGCGGCTGTGCCACGGCAACTCTTCGGCCAACAGCCCGGGCAGGCGGCGCAAGGCGCTCAGGTCGCGCTGCTGGTGGTTGAACATGACCTGGAACAGGCCCTGCTCCCGAGCCTCGGGGAAGGCTTCGAGCAGTTGTTCGAACGGCAGGTCCTGATGGGCCTGGGCCTCCAGCGCGCAGCGCCGGGTCTGTTGCAGCAGGTCGGCGAACGACTGGCGCGAGTCCAGTTGGCCGCGCAGTACCTGGGTGTTGATGAAAAAACCCAGCAAGCCCTGGGTTTCCAGGCGCGGACGGTTGGCGTTGGGCACACCGATGCGGATATCGGTCTGCCCGCTGTAGCGGTGCAACAGGGTCTGGAAGGCCGCCAGCAACAGCATGAACGGCGTCGCCTGCTGGGCCTGGGCCGCCTGGCAGATCGCCGCGCTGAGGGTCGCGCTCAAACGCAGGCTGTGGCGCGCAGCGCTGTGCTGGGTCTGCGCGGAACGTGGGTGATCGGTGGCCAGGCTCAATACCGGCGCTTCGTCAGCCAGTTGCTGCTTCCAGTAGTCCAGCTGGCGCGCACCTTCACCCTGGGCCAGCCACTGGCGCTGCCAACTGCCGTAGTCGGCGTATTGCAGGGTCAGCGGCGCCAGCTGCAGAGGCTGGCCCTGGGCAGCTGCGGCGTACAGGCGTGAGAACTCGTCGATCAGCACATTCAGCGACCAGCCGTCGGCGATGATGTGGTGCAAGGTCAGCAGCAGTTGATGCTCTTCGTCGTCCAGGCGCACCAGGGTCGCCCAATACAGCGGGCCTTGCTCCAGGTCGAACACAGTGCGGGCTTCATCCTCGCGGATCTGCCGCGCCCGGGCTTCGCGCTCGGCCGCTGGCAGGTCGCCGAGGTCGATCACTTGCAGATTGAATTCGGCGGCCGGCTCGACCTGTTGCAGGGCCTGCCCATCGCGCTCGAAGAAGCGCGTGCGCAGCGCCTCATGGCGCTGGATCAGTTGCTGGAAGCTCGCACGCAGGGCCTCTTCATCCAGCTCGCCGCGCAGGCGCAGGCCGCCGGGAATGTTGTAGGCGCTGCTGTGTGGGTCCAGTTGCCAGGTGATCCACAGGCGGTTCTGCGCCAGGGATTGCGGCAGCGGCTGCTGGCGCGACAAGGCCTGGATACTGCCTTGGGCCACGCCGCCATCTTGCTGCTGGCGCGCCACTTCGGCGGCAAAGGCCGCCAGGGTCGGCGCTTCGAACAACAGGCGCAGGCCCAGCTCCAGGCCCAATTCTTCGCGCAAGCGCGCCATCACCTGGGTCGCGGCGATGGAGTTGCCGCCCAGGAGGAAGAAGTGATCGTCGGCCACCACCGCAGCGCATTGCAGTTGTTCCTGCCAGATGCGGGCGATCAGGCCCTGTAGTTCGTCGCCGGAGGCTTCATCGGTGCCAGCGGTTTCGCTGGCCGATGCATCCGGGAACAGTGCGTAGTAATCCAGGCTGCCATCCGCCAGGCGCGTACGGCAGGCGGAACGCTGCAACTTGCCGCTGGAGGTTTTCGGCAAGGCCCCGGGGTTGAGCAAGACCACCACGCTCGGCGCTTCCTGGCAGGCTTCGGCCACGGCTTGGCGGATCGCCTTGATCAGCGCTTCGGGGGGCAGGATCTTCTGCACGCTGCGGCTGATTTCCGCGGCGATGCCAATGCCTTCCTGGCCCTGGTCGCTGACCGCGAAGGCTGCTACGCGGCCCTTGCGCACCACTTCCACTTCGCGCTCGATGGTCTTTTCGATGTCCTGGGGATACAGGTTGTGCCCGCGCACGATCAGCAGGTCTTTCAGGCGGCCAGTGATGAACAGCTCGCCATCGCGCAAGAAGCCCAGATCGCCGGTGCGCAGCCAGGTGCGGCCGGCGTGCTGGACGAAGGTCTTGGCCGTGGCTTCGGGGTTGCGCCAGTAGCCGTGGGCGATACTCGGCCCAGTGGCCCAGACTTCGCCGATGTGGTTGTCAGGCAATTCGCTCAGTTGCTGCGGGTCCATCAGCAGCACTGCGTGTTCCGGCTGGCTGAAGCCGCAGCTCATCATGGCACTGCCCGACCCCGGCTCGGCACGGTGCTGCGCCAGGGCCTGGTCGTCCAGGTGCAGGGCCGCAATGCCCTGGCCACGCACGCCACCGGCAACGAACAAGGTGGCTTCCGCCAAGCCATAGGAGGCCAGGAAATTGTCGGCACTGAAACCGCAGGCGCCGAACTTCTCGGCAAAGCGTTGCAGGGTATCGAGGCGGATCGGCTCGGAACCGGAATAGGCCACGCGCCAGCGGCTCAGGTCGAGACGCTCCAGGGCCGACTCGCTGACCCGCTCGCTGCACAGGCGGTAGGCGAAGTCCGGGCCGCCGCTGATGGTGCCGCCGTATTCGCTGATAGCTTCCAGCCAGCGCAGTGGCCGGGCGAGGAAGTAGGCCGGCGACATCAGCACGCAGGGCACGCCACTGAAGATCGGTTGCAGCAGGCCGCCAATCAGGCCCATGTCGTGGTACAGCGGTAGCCAGCTGACGATCACGTCGTCCGGATTGAGATCGATGCCGAAGCCGCGGCGGATCAGCAGTTCGTTGGCCACCAGGTTGCCGTGGCTGACCTGTACGCCCTTGGGCAAGGCAGTGGAGCCGGAGGTGTACTGCAGGAAGGCAATGTCGTCGGCTTGCAGGTCAACGGCTTTCCAGCCTTCGGCCAGCCCGGCCTCCAGAGTATCCACGCACAGCAGTTGCGGCGCGCCCTCGGCCTTGAGTTCGTCCATCTGCAACAGCGAGTCCCGTAACCCGGCGCTGGTCAGCAGCAAGCGCGGCTCGGCGTCGGCCATGATCGAGATCAACCGCTCCTGGTGATGGCGCCGGGTGGATTCCGGCGGATAGGCCGGCACCGCGATCACCCCGGCGTACAGGCAGCCAAAAAACGCCGCGACGTAATCCGGGCCACTGGGGAACAGCAGTACCGCGCGATCACCCAATGCGGCATTGGCCTGCAAGGCGGCGGCAATGCTCTGCGCGCGAAGGTCCAGGTCCCGATAACTCAGCACCACGCTCTGATCCTGCTCTTCGGCAAGAAAGCGCAAGGCCACTTGATCAGGGGTCTGGGCCGCCCGGCGTTGCAGGGCTTGGGCCAGGGTGCTGGGGAGTTCGAACGCGTCCGTCATGGGGTTTCCTGCCAGGAGAGTGCATGCAATGGAGATCGGGCCCTGCTCTGCCATAACTTTTATAACTATCGATAAATCAAATAGTTATAAGAAAATCATGGGCATCCGGAAGGCGCCGCGGCCGGGGCTGCTGCCCGGAATCTTTCTCCAATGAGAACGGATGACATCTTGAAATAATTAGTCCGCATCCTGCCTGGGAGGCCCTGATCCAGCCCCTGAACGAGCAGCCGTTCTCAATCTTCACCAACCGAGAGGATTAGTTCTTTTTCTCAATTGACAATCATTATCATTCAGCCTAATTTGTCGCTCGATGTGTAGGACCGGTCGGATTTTTCTGACGTCCCACTTACCTCTTTGCTACAAGGTGATTTCCATGACGGAACAAGTATCCACAAGCAGGTGCGATTCACCGTTACTCCAGGCTTTTGTCGACAACCGTCTGATCCTGGTCAAGATCGCAGCCCGTATTACCGGCTGCCGATCCCGGGCTGAAGATGTGGTTCAAGATGCGTTTTTCCGCCTGCAATCGGCGCCGCAAATCACCTCCTCGTTCAAGGCCCAGCTCAGCTACCTGTTCCAGATCGTGCGCAACCTGGCCATCGACCACTATCGCAAGCAGGCGCTGGAGCAGAAGTATTCAGGCACTGAAGAGGAAGGCTTGAATGTGGTCATTCATGGCGCGTCACCTGAAACCTCGCACATGAACTTCTCCACCCTGGAAAACATCGCCGACGCGCTGACCGAATTGCCCAGCCGCACGCGCTATGCCTTCGAGATGTATCGCCTGCATGGCGTCCCGCAAAAGGACATTGCCAAGGAGCTCGGAGTCTCGCCGACCCTGGTGAACTTCATGATTCGCGATGCCCTGGTGCACTGCCGCAAAGTCTCGGGCAACCGCCCCGATACCTTCGCCCGTCGCTGACCCGCGACCGGCGCCGAGCCAAGGCGCCGTGCAACACCCGGCTTGGGCAGTGTTCACACCTCAAGCAGGCCACTCTGGCCAAGTACCAGCAACGCCGCACGCTTGTGCAACAGATCGAATTCCTGCTGACAGTACCGACAACGGTCATGTGCAGCACAGACCGGTGTGTGGGCGAACGCCGGGGGCCGTTCAGCTCCCGGTTGATCCAGGTACAGCGCATGCACCTGTGCCGATAACCAGAACGCCAACCGGTCCTGCCGGGCCGTTTCAGCCGCCTGGGGATCGCTCGCCGCTGGCCCCAGGCCCCCGGCGCGCAATGCCTCGAACAGCACCTGCCGGGCGGCGATCGCATCGATCCCCGCAGCCGCGCCCTTAGGCATGGCGTCAACACTCAGCGGATTCACAAGGGACATGGCAGGGCTCACTGTCAGTTGGGCATTCAACCAAGTGACGTGGGCCGCCGAAGGAAATTTAGCCCGGCGCGAACCGGGCTCGGTGAACAGGCGCTCAGGCGCGGGGTACGGGCATCACGGTAATCCGGTAGGGATCGAAGATCTTCTGCATCTGGCCGTTGTCCCGCAGCTTTTGCAAAATCCCGGCAAAGTCCGCCGCCGTGATGGGCGCCTTGGGCCGGATCAGCGTGTAGTGGTGATAGACCTGATCGATACGTTCAGACACCAGCAGTTGGTCGGTGTTCTCGACGTTGCGGGCGAGGAAGTCGCTGAGGTAGGAGCGGGTCACCAGGGCAATATCCGCCCTGCCCCGCAGGACCATCAGCAGGTTGCTGTCGTGGGAATAGGTCAGCGTGGCGTTGTAGGTGTCGGCGAGGTATTTGGGGTCGGCATTGAACTGGGCGAAGGCGTAGTGGTAACCGCTGAACAGCGCCAGGCGCTTGCCCGTCAGCTCGGCGAAGTACTCCTGGCCGCGTTCAGGCTCGCGCTGGGCGACGAAAATCTCTGCATCCTCCAGCCCCATGTCAACGCTGGTGTGGGCAATATCCTGCCACCCCCAGGCGGGGTTTTCGAAGATCGCCAGGTCCACCCGGCCTTGCTCGAAATCACGGAAACGCCGGGGAATCGAAGTCGGCACCAGGACGAACTGGTAATCGCTCTGGGACTGGTTGAGGGCTTCCACCAGTTGCGGCAGCAAACCGGTGTCGGCGCCGGTTTCCGGGCGTACGGTATAGGGCGGAAAATGCGCCGCCGCGACCCGCACCAACTGCGCCGATGAAGCCGGACAAAGCCACAGTGTTGCCAGAGTCAGCAAGAGCATTCGCAAGGCCGACCGCAGCGGCAAGGACATCAAGGCAACACACCTCGGATAAAAGAAAAGTAATGCCATAACGCTAGGCGCATTCCGCCACTTCGACAATGTTGCGGCACAGAATTAGTCGGTGTCTCAATGATCCTTGAGCACCAACAACAAAGCCTCTTGCGCCAACTGCTCCAGGGTCAGGCTACCCTGCGCACGGAACCAGGTGGTGGTCCAGGACAGGGCACCGGTCAGAAAACGCCGCGTGATGAACACATCGCCCTTGATGAACCCGGCATCCTTGGCCTCTCCCAGCACCTGCAGCCAGATCTGCTCGTAGATATCGCGCAGCGCCAGCACTGCGGCCTGCCCTTCCGCGGACAGCGAGCGCCACTCATAGACCAGTACCGCCATGGCTTCGCCGCTGCCGCCCATGATCGATTGCAGTTCGCAGCGGATCAGCGCCAGCACCCGCTCGCGCACGCTGCCGGCCTCGGCCAGTTCGGCGCGCATCAAGGCGGTGTTGTAGTGGATGGTTTCCTGCATCACCGCCCGCAGGATGTCGTCCTTGCTCTTGAAGTGATGAAAGATGCTGCCGGATTGAATGCCCACCGCACCGGCCAGGTCACGCACCGTGGTGCGCTCGTAACCCTTGTTGCGAAACAGGTGCGCCGCCGTCTGCAGCAGCTTGCCCCGGGCGCTCTCGGGATCGGTCATTTGCCCGCTGGCGATCAGCTCGCGTACTACCTGCAAGGCTTTTTGCTCGTCCACCGGTGTTCTCCTACATTCACTTCATCAAGAGCCAGCGTACTCCGGCAACACCGGCCGTGGCGCGCGCAATTTAAGCTCCTCGGGATCACCAAGCAAGCGCTTGACTAGAAGAATCCATCCGCCCATTTACAAACCAAGCGCTTGCTTGGTAGCCTCCTCGCAGTTCTTTCTTCGAGAGCCCTGTCATGACCAAGACTGTACGAATCGGCTGCGCCAGCGCCTTCTGGGGCGACACCAGCAGCGCCGCCGGGCAACTGGTGGAAGGTGGCCGCCTGGATTACCTGGTGTTCGACTACCTCGCCGAGATCACCCTGTCGATCATGGCCGGGGCCCGTATGAAGGACCCGGCGGCGGGCTACGCCACGGATTTCGTCGAGGTGCTCAAACCACTGCTGGCCTCGATTCATCAACAGAGCATCCGGGTTATCAGCAACGCCGGCGGGGTCAATCCGCAGGCCTGTGCCAGTGCGCTGCGGGCCGCCTGCGAGCAGGCCGGGGTACCACTGAAGATCGCCGTGTTGCTGGGGGACGACCTGCAACCGCAGTTCAAGCAACTGGGCAGCGCCGGAATCAAGGAAATGTTCAGCGGCGCGCCGCTGCCGCCGATGTGCGCCTCCACCAACGCCTACCTCGGCGCTCCCGGTATCGTCGAAGCCCTGCGCCTGGGCGCGGACATCGTGATCACCGGACGCGGCGTCGACAGCGCAGTGGTCAGCGCCGCCCTGGTGCACGAGTTCGCCTGGTCCTGGCAGGACTACGATCGCCTGGCCCAGGCCGCCTTGGCCGGGCACATCATCGAGTGCGGGGCCCAATGCACCGGCGGCAATTTCACCGACTGGCGCGAAGTGCCGGACTACGAACACATCGGCTTTCCCATCGTGGAAGTCGACAGCGATGGCCAGTTCGTGGTCAGCAAGCCCCCCGGCACCGGCGGGCTGGTGAGCACGCTGACGGTTGGCGAACAACTGCTGTACGAAATAGGCAATCCAAGGGCTTACCTGCTTCCAGATGTTGTGTGCGATTTTTCCCAGGTGCAGCTGCATCAGCGGGCACCGGATGCAGTCAGCGTCCGTGGCGCCAAAGGCCTGCCTCCCAGCCACCAGTACAAGGTCAGCGCCACCTACCCGGACGGCTTTCGCTGCACCGCCAGTTGCCTGATGGCCGGGATTGATGCGGTGGCCAAGGCGCGCCGGGTCAGCCAGGCGATCATCGACAAGACCAGCGAGATGTTCGCCCAACGCGGTTGGGGGCCCTACAGCGAAGTGAATATCGAGCTGTTGGGCAGCGAGGCCACCTACGGCCCTCACGGCCAGCGCCAGGACAGCCGCGAAGTGGTGATCAAACTGGCGGTGCGCCATCCGAACAAAGCCGCCCTGGTGCTGTTTTCCCGGGAGATCGCCCAAGCTGCCACCGGCATGGCCCCAGGGCTGACCGGGATCGTCGGCGGACGGCCGACGGTGTATCCGGTGATTCGACTGTTCTCCTTCCTGCTGGATAAAGACGCTTGCCAACTGGCGATCGATTTTGCCGGCCAGCGCCATCCTTGTGCCCTGCCCGAGGTGGACCGCCTGGACTCCAGCGCCCTGCCCGCCCCGCATCCGCTGCCCACGCCCCAAGGCCGCGCCGATGCCAGCGTGCCCCTGGTCAAGCTGGCGGTGGCACGCTCCGGGGACAAGGGCAATCACAGCAATATCGGTGTGCTCGCGCGCCATCCCGACTACCTGCCATGGATCGCCGAAGCCCTGACCCCCGAGGTGCTGGTGGACTGGATGGGCCATGTGCTCGACCCGGTCCAGGGCCGGGTACAGCGCTGGTACCTGCCAGGCACCCACAGCCTCAACTTCCTGCTGGAAAACGCCCTGGGCGGTGGCGGTGTCGCCAGCCTGCGCATCGACCCGCAAGGCAAAGCCTTCGCCCAGCAGTTGCTGGAAATCCAGATTCCGGTGCCCCAGCGCATCGCCGACGCCGTCAATTAAGGAGCTGCCGTGGTGTACGAGTCGATTTTCAAAGCCCAACTATTCGTCGGCCAGACCATCATCGTCACCGGCGGCGGCAGCGGCATTGGCCGTTGCACCGCCCACGAACTGGCGGCGCTGGGGGCTCACGTGCTGCTGGTGGGCCGCAAGGCGGAAAAACTGCAGAAGGTCGCCGGCGAGATCACCGAGGACGGCGGCAAGGCCGACTGGCAGGCCTGTGACATTCGCGACGAGGAGGCGGTCAAGGCCCTGGTGGGCCAGTTGATCGCCAGCCACGGAGCGATTCACGGCTTGGTGAACAATGCCGGCGGCCAGTATCCGGCAGCGCTGGCCTCGATCAATCAGAAAGGCTTTGAAACCGTGTTGCGCACCAACCTGGTGGGTGGCTTCCTGATGGCCCGGGAAGTGTTCAACCAGTCCATGAGCAAGCATGGCGGGAGCATCGTCAACATGCTCGCCGACATGTGGGGCGGCATGCCCGGCATGGGTCACTCCGGCGCGGCGCGTTCAGGCATGGACAACTTCACCAAGACCGCCGCCTATGAATGGGGCCACGCCGGGGTCCGGGTGAATGCCGTGGCGCCGGGCTGGATCGCCTCCAGCGGCATGGACACCTACGAAGGCGCATTCAAGGCGGTGATTCCAACCTTGCGCGAGCACGTGCCGCTCAAGCGCATTGGCACCGAGTCGGAAGTCAGCGCAGCGATTGTCTTTCTGCTCAGCCCTGGCGCCGCCTTTGTCAGCGGCAGCACCTTGCGCATCGACGGCGCCGCCAGCCTTGGCAGTCGTGCCTGGCCCCTGGGCAAGGCGCGCAACAGTGAGTCGTACAACGGCTTTCACCGTGCCTATCTGCCAGACGTACTCAAGGGCGAGGACTAAGCCATGCCGCTGATCCACTCCCAACTCGACCCCCACAGCCCGCAGTTCGCACAGAACCGCGCGGCCATGCTGGTGGGCCTGCAACAGTTGCAAGGCCTGCAGCAGAACCTGCTGGACAAGGCCGCCGAGGTCAAGGCCAAGTTCGACCAGCGCGGCCAATTGCTGCCCCGGGAACGCCTCAACCTGCTGCTGGACCCGGGGGCGCCGTTTCTTGAACTGGCCAGCCTCGCCGGCTACAAGCTGCATGACGACAAGGACGGCAGCCAAGCCGGCGGTGGCCTGATCGCCGGCATCGGCTACGTCTGCGGGGTGCGCATGCTGGTGGTGGCCAACAACAGTGCGATCAAGGGCGGGACCATTTCCCCCAGCGGCTTGAAGAAGTCCCTGCGCCTGCAACAGATCGCCATGGAGAACAAACTGCCGGTGGTGACCCTGGCGGAAAGCGGTGGCGCCAACCTCAACTACGCGGCAGAGATCTTCGTCGAAGGCGCACGCAGCTTCGCCAATCAGGCGCGGATGTCGGCCATGGGCTTGCCGCAGATCACTGTGGTCCATGGCTCGGCCACTGCCGGTGGCGCCTACCAGCCCGGCCTGTCGGACTACGTGGTGGTGGTGCGCGGCAAGGCCAAGCTGTTTCTCGCCGGGCCGCCGCTGCTCAAGGCTGCCACCGGTGAGGTGGCCACCGACGAAGAGCTGGGGGGTGCCGAGATGCACGCCCAGATCGCCGGCACCGCCGAGTACCTGGCGGAAAATGACGCCGACGGCATCCGCATTGTTCGCGAAATCGTTGGCCTGCTGCCGTGGAACGCCCTGCTGCCGGTGCCACCTTCCAGGACCTGGAATGAGCCGCTGTACCCCATCGAAGAACTGCTGGGGCTGATTCCCGAAGATCCGAAAAAACCCTATGACGCCCGGGAAATCGTCGCCCGCCTGGCGGATGGCTCGCAGTTCCTGGAGTTCAAGGGCGAGTTCGACTCACAGACCCTCTGCGGCCAGCTGCAGATCCAGGGTCGGCCCTGCGGCTTCATCGGCAACAACGGACCGATCACGCCCCAGGGTGCGAGCAAGGCGGCGCAGTTCATCCAGCTGTGTGACCAGAGCCGCACGCCGCTGCTGTTCTTCCACAACACCACCGGTTTCATGGTCGGCACCGAGTCCGAGCAGCAAGGGGTGATCAAGCACGGGGCGAAGCTGATCCAGGCGGTGGCCAATGCCCGAGTGCCCAAGCTGACCATCGTCGTCGGCGGCTCCTATGGCGCCGGCAACTATGCAATGTGCGGCCGCGGCCTGGACCCGCGCTTCATCTTTGCCTGGCCCAACAGCCGCACCGCAGTGATGGGCGGCGCCCAGGCCGGCAAGGTGCTGCGTATTGTCACCGAGGCCAAGCATGCGAAGAACGGCCAGGAAGCCGACCCGAAGATGCTCGACATGCTGGAGCAGGTCACCGCGCAGAAACTCGACAGCCAGTCCACCGCCTTGTACGGCAGCGCCAACCTGTGGGACGACGGCCTGATCGATCCGCGGGATACCCGGACCCTGCTCGGCTATCTGCTGGATATCTGCCATGAGGCAGAGGTGCGGACCTTGCAACCCAACAGCTTCGGCGTGGCACGCTTTTAACCGCGCGATCAAGCGCAGGTGCCCTTCCGGTCGCCGCAGGACCTTGTCGTGCAAACGCAGCCCAAGCCTTCGGCAGCGGCTAGCAATGGAATTTCGCGGTGTGAGCCAACTTGAGGAGAACAACAACAATGATCTTCACCCAGGAACACGAAGAACTGCGGCGCACAGTGCGCAATTTTGTCGACCGCGAGATCAATCCCCACGTCGATGAGTGGGAAAAGGCCGGGCGTTTTCCCATTCACGACATCTTCCGCAAGGCCGGCGAGCTGGGGCTGCTGGGCATCTCCAAACCGGAAAAATTCGGTGGCATGGGCCTGGATTACAGCTACTCCATCGTTGCTGCCGAAGAGTTCGGCACCATCCATTGCGGCGGCATCCCGATGTCCATCGGCGTGCAGACCGACATGTGCACCCCGGCCCTGGCGCGCTTCGGCTCCGATGAGCTGCGCGACGAGTTCCTGCGCCCGGCCATCAGCGGCGAGCAGGTGGGCTGCATCGGCGTCTCCGAGGTCGGTGCCGGTTCCGATGTCGCCGGGCTCAAGACCCATGCGCGCAAGGACGGCGACGACTACGTGATCAACGGCAGCAAGATGTGGATCACCAACTCCCCCAGCGCCGACTTCATCTGCCTGCTGGCCAACACCTCGGAGGACAAGCCCCACGTCAACAAGTCGTTGATCATGGTGCCGATGAATAGCCCCGGGATCAGCCTCAGCTCGCACCTGGACAAGCTCGGCATGCGCAGCTCGGAAACCGCCCAGGTGTTTTTCGACAACGTGCGGGTGCCCCAGCGCAACCGCATCGGCCATGAAGGCGCCGGTTTCATGATGCAGATGCTGCAGTTCCAGGAAGAGCGGCTGTTTGGCGCGGCGAACATGCTCAAGGGCCTGGAATACTGCGTCGACAGCACCATCGAATACTGCAAGGAACGCCGGACCTTCGGCAGCCCGCTGATCGACAACCAGGTGATCCATTTTCGCCTGGCCGAACTGTCCACCGAGATCGAATGCCTGCGGGCTCTGGTCTATCAAGCCACCGAGCAGTACGTGCGCGGCCAGGACGTGACCCGCCTGGCGTCCATGGCCAAGCTCAAGGCTGGGCGCCTGGGCCGCGAGGTCAGCGACAGCTGCCTGCAATACTGGGGCGGCATGGGCTTCATGTGGGACAACCCGGTGGCACGGGCCTACCGCGACGTGCGCCTGGTGTCGATTGGCGGCGGTGCCGACGAGATCATGCTGGGGATCATCTGCAAACTCATGGGCATCCTGCCGGGGAAGAAAAAATGATCACCCTGCCCTCCTGCGAAACTCTGCTGCTGAAACCGGCTGGCGGCGTCCTGCATATCACCCTCAACCGCCCTGAAAGCCGCAACGCCATGAGCTTGCAGATGGTCGCCGAACTGCGTGCAGTGCTCGCCGCGGTACGCGACCAGCAGCACCTGCGCGTGCTGGTGATCAGTGGCAGCGACGGGCACTTCTGCGCAGGCGGCGATATCAAGGACATGGCCGGTGCCCGGGCCCATGGCAGCAGCGCCTTTCGCCAGTTGAACCGGGCTTTCGGCACGCTGCTGGAAGAAGCACAACGGATGCCCCAGACACTGATCTGTGTGCTTCAGGGCGCGGTCCTGGGCGGCGGTTTCGGCTTGGCCTGCGTCAGCGATATCGCGATTGCCGAGGCCCAGGCGCAGTTCGGCCTGCCGGAAACCAGCCTCGGCCTGCTGCCGGCGCAGATCGCTCCGTTCGTGGTCCGGCGCATCGGCCTGACCCAGGCCCGGCGCCTGGCCCTGACCGCCGCGCGCTTCGACGGCAGCGAGGCCGAGCACCTGGGTCTGGTGCACTTTGTCGAGCATGGCACGCAGGCTCTGGAACAACGTTTGCAGCAACAAGTCGCCTTGGTGCTGCGCTGCGCGCCGGGAGCCAATGCCGCCACCAAGGCCATGCTCCTGGCCAGTGTCGACCAGCCCCTGGGGCCCTTGCTCGATCAGGCGGCAGAAGACTTTGCCAATGCCGTCAGCAGTGAGGAAGGCATCGAGGGGACCCTGGCATTCGTGCAAAAACGCAAACCGGCCTGGGCCAACTGAAGCCTGTCAGCTGCGAATACGCGAGCCGCTATCACACCGCTTTCTGGGAGCCACCGATGCCCGCCTTCAACAAGATCCTCATCGCCAACCGTGGCGAAATCGCCTGTCGGATCCAGCGCACCGCCCAGGCCCTGGGCTATCGCACCGTCGCAGTGTTCAGTGACGCCGACGCCGCTGCCCTGCATGTGCAAATGGCTGACGAAGCCGTGTATATCGGCCCCTCGGCGGTGCAGCAGTCCTACCTCAACAGCGCGGCAATCCTTGAGGCGGCCCGGCGCAGCGGTGCCGATGCGATCCACCCGGGTTATGGCTTTCTTTCAGAAAACGCCGAGTTCGCCGCAGCCTGTGAAAACGCCGGCTTGGTGTTCATCGGTCCTAGCGCCGCCGCCATCGAGTTGATGGGCAGCAAGCGCCGTTCGAAAATCGCCATGCTCGAAGCCGGCGTGCCCTGCATCCAGGGCTATCAGGGCGAAGCACAGGACGACCTCACCCTGCAACGCGAAGCCCTGCGCATCGGCTATCCGCTGATGATCAAGGCCAGCGCCGGTGGCGGTGGACGCGGCATGCGCCTGGTGCAGCAGCCAGAGCAGTTGCTGGAGCAGATCCGTACCGCGCGCTCCGAAGCCCTGCATGCGTTCGGCAGCGACGAGCTGATTCTGGAGCAGGCTCTGATCGAGCCACGGCACGTGGAAATGCAGGTGTTCGGCGACCAGCAGGGTCAGTTGATCTACCTGGGTGAACGGGATTGCTCGATCCAGCGCCGGCATCAGAAGGTCATCGAGGAAGCACCCTGCCCAGTGATGACCGAGGCGCTGCGTCGAGCCATGGGCGAAGCCGCCCTGAAGGCCGGGCGCGCGGTGAACTATGTCGGCGCCGGCACCGTGGAGTTTCTGCTGGACGCCCGCGGGCAGTTCTATTTCCTGGAGATGAACACCCGCTTGCAGGTGGAGCACCCAGTCACCGAGTTGATCACCGGCCTGGACCTGGTTGCCCTGCAACTGCAAGTGGCTGCCGGCGAGCCTCTGCCCCTGACCCAGGAGCAGGTGGTGCTCAACGGCCACGCCATCGAGGTGCGACTCTACGCCGAAGACCCGGCGCAGAACTTCCTGCCGCAGACCGGCCAGGTCCTGCGCTGGGAGCCTGCACCGGGGATACGCGTCGATCATGGCCTGCTGGAAGGCCAGTGGATCAGCCCCTTCTACGACCCGATGCTGGGCAAATTGATTGCCTACGGCGCGACTCGCGAAGAGGCGCGGCGCAAGCTGTTGCGCGGGGTCGAGGATTGCGTGCTGCTGGGGCTCGAAAGCAATCGCCGGTTGCTGGCCAATCTGCTCCGGCACTCGCTGTTCGCTAGCGGCCAATTCAGCACGGCCTTCATCGCCGAGCATTTTGCCCAGGACCCAAGCCTGCAGCCCCAAGTGCCCAGCAGTGAAGAACTGGCGATTGCCACTGCGCTGTTCTATCACCACAGTGCAAGCGCACACAGCTCTGCGCTGAGTACCTGGCGCAACCACGCCAGCGTGCCCTTGGGCTACCGCCTCGGACTGCATGACAGCCAATGGGCGCTGGAACTGACGGCGCTGGCATCGGGCGTGGTACAGGTGCGACAGGCGCAGGAACAGTTCGAGCTCAAGGTACACAGTGCCGATGGTCGCCGGGCAACCTTGGAGATCGACGGTATTCGCCGTCATTACCCCTATCATCTGCAGGACGGGGAACTCTGGCTGAGCTGCGCCGGCGGCAGCCTGCACCTGCAGGATCGCACCCATGCACCGGTCAAGAGTCAGTTGGGAGCTCACTCGGGCACCCTCAAGGCGCCCATGGATGGGGCTATCGTCGATGTGCTGGTGAGTGAAGGCATGAGCGTCAGCAAAGGCCAACTGTTGCTGGTGCTGGAGGCGATGAAGATGGAGCACCCACTCAAGGCCGGGATCGACGGGGTGATCACCCGGGTCCAGGTCAACCTTGGTGACCAGGTGAAAAACCGGCAGATTCTCGTGGAAGTGGAATAAGTCGGCGGCGCCTTCTATACAGACAGACGGCGATCCGACCTGCCGGGGTTGGAGCCAGGTCGCGGAGCACGAGAATGCGCTATACCCCGCAACAGGCCCATCAGTTGGCAAAACGCTTGGCAATCCGTGTGGGCGCCAGTGAGGCAGTAGCCGATGCCTTGGCCGCCGCCACCGTGGCCGCCGAGCTTGCGGGCCGTCCCGCAGTGGGTTTCAGCCATCTGCAGGATTATCTGGGGGCCATGCGGGCCGGGCGGATAGCCCCTGGCGCCGAGCCGCTGCTGGAGTTCCCGGCGCCGGCACTGATTCGCGTGGACGCCCAGGGCGGCATTGCCCAGCTGGGTTTCGATCGAGCCTTCGACGAGCTGTGCCAGCGCGCCGGCCACTACGGCATCAGCCTGCTGGCCCAGCACAACAGCTACACCTGCGGCGAGCTGGGTTATTACACTCGGCGCCTGGCCGATGCCGGGCTGGTATGTTTCGCCGCCACCAATGGCCCGGCCCTGATGGGTGCCGGCCACTGCCGAGAGGCGGTGTACTGCACCAACCCGCTGTCCTTTGCCGCTCCGGTCGTCGATGGTTCGCCCCTGGTGATCGACCAGGCCTCCAGCGCCACTGCCTTCGTCAACCTGCGCCAGGCCGCCGAAAACGGCACGCCGATTCCCCCCGACTGGGCCCTGGACCGCCACGGGCGCCCCACCACTGACGCTCGGGAAGCAATCAACGGCCTGCTGCTGGCCTTCGGTGGCGCGCGCGGGGCGAACATCGCGCTGATGGTGGAGGTACTCGCCGCGGGGTTGAGCGGTGCCCACTGGTCCCTGGATGCCCCGTCCTTCATCGAAGGCTCGCAGTGCCCAGGCGCGGGGTTGCTGATCATCGCCTTGCAACCTGAGTTGCTGGCTGCGGATTTTGCAACGCGACTGAGCCAGCAACTGCTGCGCCTGAAGGAAAAAGGCATTCATATTCCCGGCAGGCAGACGGCGAGACTGAGTATCGAACTGAGTGCCGCCCTGCTTCATGAACTCGAGCACTAGGCGGATGCCTCGGCTTTGGCTACGCTCAAGCCTCATCAGGATGTTGAAGGCTGGAATTTGTGATGCCCCACTGGCTGGTAATAGATTTGGAAGCCACGACGGATGAAGGGGGCTGGCCGGTGAGCGAGATGGAGATTATTGAAATCGGCGCCACCCTGGTTAACCGCCAAGGCCGGGAACAGGACCACTTCCAGCGTTTCGTCCGACCATTGCGACGCCCCCGGCTAACGCCGTTCTGCCGTGAGCTGACCCGCATCACCCAGGCCAACATCGACAGCGCCGCGCCCCTGAGCGAGGTCTGGAGCCTGTTCGAGCGCTGGCTCGGCCAGCATCAACCGCGCCTCGAAGGCTGGGCCAGTTGGGGGGACTACGATCGCAAGCAGCTGCAACTGGAGTGGCACAACCAGCAATTGCACAGCCTGTTGAATGACGTCCCACACATGAACCTCAAGCAGCGCTTCGCCAAGGCTCGACGCCTGGAGCGCCCGCTGGGCCTCAACGCAGCCTTGCAATTGGCCGGCATGCAGTTCAATGGCCAGCAACATCGAGCCCTGGAAGATGCACGCAATACAGCGCGTTTATTACCGCTGATTCTTCCTTGATGGCGACAGGTGACGGCCCTGAAGGCCTTGTGCATACTGGCCGACCTTTTTGACCCTTTCTTGAGGAATCGCCCATGTTTAAAGTCAACGAGTACTTCGACGGCACCGTCAAGTCGATTGCCTTCGGCACGGCCGAAGGTCCCGCCACCATTGGCGTCATGGCCCCGGGCGAATACGAGTTTGGTACTGCACAGCGGGAAATCATGCACGTGGTTTCCGGCGCCCTGAGCGTCAAGCTGCCCGACAGCGCCAACTGGGAAACCTTTCCCGCCGGCAGCCAGTTCAACGTACCGGCCAACAGCAAGTTCCAGCTGAAAGTCGCGGTGGACACCGCTTACCTGTGCGAATACCGCGGCTGATCGATCCGCTGCAGTTTTATCGCTGACAAAAAATGCCCGTCTCCCAGGAGACGGGCATTTTTCATAGTGCAGCCAGGATCGGTTCCCGGCGGGCTATTCGAGGACCGTCACCGACATCCCTACTTGCAGTCGCCCGTTGCTGTCGTTGACCAGGTTCTGGCCGAACATGGCCCCCTCTTCCCGGGCACGGTATTTCTGCAAGGTGGCCAGGGGCTCGCGATCAGCACTGCGTTCGCCGGTTTGCGGATCGATGGTCGTGAGGATGCAGCGGGCACAGGGCTTGACCACGCGAAACTCGACATCGCCGATACGCACACGCTTCCAGTTATCCTCGGCAAAGGCCTCGCTGCCCTCGATCACCAGGTTGGGACGAAAACGCAGCATCTCCAGGGGCCGTCCGACGCGGTACGACAAGTCTTCAAGCGATGCCTGGCCAATCAGCAGCAGGGGAAAGCCATCGGCAAACGCCACTTGGTCATCGTCCTTGCCATAACCGGCGGCAGTGGTCCGTGCGCGCTCCTGGGGGACCTGTACCAGGCGGGTCGGCTTGCCGATGAACTCACTGACCCAAGCACCCGCCTCGTCCCCGGCATCGGGCACGCGCAAGGTGTCCTGCCAGATGGTCACGCCGCGCAACGGCGAATCGACATCCGGCAGCGGCACTTCAAGGGTGGCGTATCCGGGAGCACTCAGGGTCAGGCCACCCTGATCATTCCACAACGCTGACAGCTGACTCATCCGCGCCACGGCACGCTGGGTCAGGAAACGTCCACTGGCCTCATCCACCAGCATCCAGCGGCGATCCCCCTCAAGGCCCAGTTTGTCCAGGCCGATCTGTTGCAGGGTTTCGCCCATGGCGGATTTCAACGGGTATCGATATAGCGCGCTAAGACGCATGTCCAGCTCCCTGTATGGGCAAAACCCTCACCCTATACCAGCGCCCCGATGAAACAAAGGAGCGCGTCAGTGCCGGACACACCCCTGTCACTCAGGCGCTGACTTCATCCAGCAACAGACGCTGACGGACCACATCCACCAGTTTGTCCGGCTGGAATTTGGAGAGGAAGTTGTCGCAACCGACCTTCTTCACCATGGATTCGTTGAAGCTACCGGACAAGGACGTGTGCAATACCACGTAGAGCCCACGCAGCCGCGGGTCATTGCGGATCTCGGTGGTCAGGCGATAACCGTCCATCTCTGGCATTTCCGCATCGGTGAACACCATCAATAGCTTCTCGGTCATGTTGACCCCGGTATCCGCCCAGGCCTTGAGCATGTTCAACGCCTTGAGGCCGTCACTGGCAATGTGCATCTTCACCCCCAACTGGCCAAGGGTATCGCGCAGTTGCGACAGGGCCACATTGGAGTCGTCCACCAGCAGCACTTCACGATCACGGGCACGAGCCAGGATCGGATCATCGAGTTTGTCGCGGGACACCTTGGCGTTGTACGGCACGATTTCCGCCAGGACTTTTTCGACATCGATGATTTCCACCAGCTGGTCGTCGACCTTGCTGATGGCTGTCAGATAGTGCTGGCGCCCGGCACTGGCAGGTGGCGGCATGATGGCCTCCCAGTTCATGTTGACGATGCGATCCACTCCGCCCACCAGGAATGCCTGCACCGAACGGTTGTATTCGGTAACGATGATGGTGCTGTTGGGCCCCGGAATCAGCGGCCGCATGCCGATCGCCTGGGACAGGTCGATGACCGGGAGAGTCTGGCCACGCAGATTGACCACACCGCAGACAAACGGATGGCGCTGGGGCATCAGGGTCAACTTCGGCAGTTGCAGCACCTCCTGCACCTTGAACACGTTGATCGCGAACAGCTGTCGACCGGCCAGCCGGAACATGAGGATTTCCAGGCGATTCTCACCCACCAGCTGCGTGCGTTGATCTACCGTGTCGAGAATGCCGGCCATTAAAGACTCCTGGGCTTGTTCTGATGAATTCACTAAAGACTGATATCGGCCGGATACGCCGTATCTTGACCCGCATGCAAATTGGCATACAAAGCCATTGATGTCACATTAACATCATGCTTTACTGAGACGGTCAATTCAGCACCGCAACTCTGCGACGGCGAGACCTCTATCTCGGCGGTAGGTTCCCATATCTAGGGGAATCCCCTAGCAACAATCAGGATCAGCCTGATATTCGCGATATCCAATAGCCATTAATGTGACGCCATTCTCATTGCATGAATGGAGTCAGGCTTTTGTTTTTGATCGCAGAAAGGTGGCCTAGCAGCCTTTCAAGCCTAAATACCCTCGCCCATCAAACCCCTGCGTCCGCGCGCAGCATGGCTGTGGCCGGCATTTGGGCAGCGTCAGAAAGTGATGAAAGCCCACTCTCGCGGCCGACTGTGATCGCCGATAAAAAATCAGATTTATCTGATATACAACTGCAAAAATCACGTTCTACCTTGAAACCGTTTAGCCAACGCCCTATCCCACCATCGGACACGAAGTCATGGAGATAAGCATGCTAAAGGACGGCCATGAGTGCACGACCCCACTGCCCGAATTCCTGTTTGAAGCCCATGCCCTACTGGCGAAGTCGGAAGACTGCCTGAATCATCTGCTCCTGATCAGAAATGACGAAGAGGCCATCAATTGCCTGCTCGTCAGCCTGCAGCGCCTGGCACAGATTGCAATGCGTCATGCCATCAGCCCACTATCAGAGTTTTCCCTGCATATCCATGGCCTGCTGAAACGCACAGCTCACCCGCTGGACCTCAATGAATCGACCCTTGATGCCTTGAAGAGCTGCCTGACACTGATGGCCTGGCAACTGGAGCTGATCGACCCGAACAACGGCCAGCTAAACCTGGATGACAGCGAACAAGTGATGCTGATTGAGGAGTTGGCTGAGCAAGTGGCGCAGAACTGCACCTGTACATATCCATCTTGCCGGCATTGAAGTTGCGTTTATCCCGCAGGAAGCCGGGTAGAACATCAATAAACATCCGCTCAACTGTCCAGCGCACCGTCGTTATTGAGTATTTCATACCCGAGAACGACATCGTCGACTAAATAACTCCAACTTGTATCCATCCTGGGACTTTATGTTCCAAGACTTGCACCTGCTCGCAAGACCTCCTTTCCCCTAGTATTTGCTGTGCCTCGCCACTGACAGCAAAAATCGGACAGGTGTACCGAAACGCTCCTATTCCTGACTCCAAAGACATATATAACTGAGCGTATAACCGCGACCAACGGTATCTTCGGTGGTATTATGTCGCGCATTAATAGACACCATTAATGGCACTTTGACTCCAATGTCAGCGGTCACTACCTGGCCTGCACATGACAAACAGACAGTGTTGATTACAACCTGATATTCAAAGAGCACCGCTTTTCACACAAGCCCCGTCATCCACCCTTGACCAGGCTCTTCGCAGCGAACATTCATTGGCTCCATCCGCTATGTACGCCAGCCTCAAGTCACTCCTCTCATGGCCCCTTTCCCGAGATCATCTGCGCTGGCTCAGCCTGCTGCTGTTCTCCGGCTCGGCCTTGGGCAATGTGTTGATCTATTGCCTGGACCAGCCCTTGCCTCTGCCCCTGCTGATCCTCAGTATCGCGGCCCTGGCCTGCATCTGGGTGCAGTATGGCTATTCGCGCAACTCCATCCGCTTCCAGCCTCAGGAACTGGCCGAGCGCTTGCTGGAGGTCAAGGAGAATGAGCGGCATCGCCTCAGCCGCGAACTGCACGATGACATCGGCCAGTTGCTGACAGCAGCAAAACTGCAGACCGACTGGCTCAAGCGCCGCCTGCCGGACGATTTGCAGGAACACTGCACGGCGCTCGGCACCACGCTCGAAGAAACCCTGGCCAAGGTCCGTGACGTATCGGCCATCCTCAATCCCCGGCAACTGGCCAGCCTCGGGCTCGAAGCCAGCCTGCGCGCCCACTTGCTCAAGACCCTGGAAAACACCTCGGTGCACTGGAGCCTGGAATGCCACCAGCGCCTGGCAGGGATTTCCGAGGAAATGGCCGTTGCGGCGTTTCGCATTACCCAGGAGGCCGTGACCAATATCCTGCGTCACGCCCAGGCGAAAAACCTGCTGGTGCGCCTGCAACGATTGCCGGAAGGTCTTTCGCTGTTCATCAGCGACGATGGCCAGGGTTTTGCACCGGCTGCCGATCCTGGCGCCCAGGGCCAGCGTGGCATGGCCGGGATGCAGGAACGCATCAGCCAACTGGGTGGCCTGTTGAAGGTCACCAGCGAGACCGACCAAGGCACTCAGATCGAAGCACTCTTTCCCTGGGCCCCTCGCACTCTGGAGCGGGCCAGTACGAATAAGGTTTTACATTGACCTGTAATTTACTTTTGGTGGATGACCACTCGCTCATCAGGGCTGGCGTGCGCGCCCTGGTCATGGACATTCCCGGCTACGCGGTGATCGGTGAAGCCGATGATGGCGCGCACCTGTTGGAAATGGTCGAGAAACTACGCCCGGATATCGTCCTGCTGGATCTGTCGATGAAGCGCACCAGTGGCCTCGATGCCCTGCGAAGGCTCAAGGCGATGCACCCCCAGAGCAAAGTATTGATCCTGTCGATGCATACCGATCCCGGCCTGATCATGCAGGCCCTGGAGTCTGGCGCTCACGGTTACCTGCTCAAGGACACCACCGCCGTCGAGCTTGAGCATGCCCTTGAAGCCCTGCGCAACAACGAGCGCTACTTGAGTCCGGCCATCGCCCACACGGTGATCAACCAGGCACTGACCCGAGCCCAGAAAAGCCAGCCGCTGCCGATTGAGAACCACAACCTGACAGCCCGCCAACTGGAAATCCTGCGGCTGATCGTCCGCGGCAAATCGACCCGCGAGATTGCCCTGGGGCTGGGTTTGAGCATCAAGACCGTGGAAACCCACCGCTCGCAAATCATGAAGCGCCTGCAAATCTTCGACGTCGCCGGGCTGGTGCTGTTCGCCGTGCGCGAGCGCATCATCAGCCTCGACGACTGAACTCAGCCGCCGCTGCCGAGCAACGGCGAGTCGGCCGACAGATGCACCCGCAAGGCTGCGCGACGAGCGGTAAAACGCAAGGTGTCGCCTTGCAATGGCTCGCCGTCGAGATTGATGTCCAGACCTTGTGAAGCCTTGATTTCCACCCAGGGCAACCGTGCCCGGACAAACAGATTATCGATTCCCAGCCCACCGGACAGCAGGCTCTTGAGGGTGCCTAGCAGCTCCTGGGGCGCCGGCAGGATGCTGATATCCAGCAACCCGTCATCGACCAGGGCATCCGGGCACAACTCATGACCACCACCGGCTTGCCGGCCGTTGCCTATTCCCAAGGCCAGCAGTTCACCACGCCAATGGAAGTCCGGCCCCTGCAACTCGCCATAAGCCGCGCTCAATTCGGCAAAGCGCGAGAGGCCGGTAAACAGATAGGCAGCACCGCCAAGGACCTTCTTGAGCTCCTCAGAGGTGTTGGCGGTGACCTGGCTGCCAAAACCACCGGTGGCCATATTGAGGAAAACCTGCCCACCGACTTCGCCAAGATCGATCGCCTGCGCCGGAACATCCAGCAAACCCAATGCCGCCGCAGGCTCCAGCGGCACACCGGCAGCCCGGGCAAAATCATTGGCCGTGCCCAGGGGCAGCAGTACCAGGCTGGCCTCACTGGAGGCATTGGCCATGGCCTCGGCGATATCGCGCAAGGTGCCATCGCCGCCTCCGGCAATCAGCCGGGTGTACCCGGCGGCCAGCGCTTCGCCCACCAGCCGTTGGGCATCCCCGGCCTCCCAGGTCAGGCGCACCGCCAGCTCCCAGCCGGCGTCGCGTTTGGCCTGGACCGCAGCACGCACCTCCTCGTTGAGGGCCTGCTTGCCGTGCAGTATCAACAGTGCCTTGCGTTCACTCATCAGCCCTGACTCCTGCTGTTGCAGATTGGTGAAACGTATTGACCCCGGACAGACAGGAAAAAGTCTGTCGCTGTGATTTATTTTTTCCCGGGAGCGGGCCTAACCCGCGCTCCGCCAGTAATCAGGCGGCTTGAAGGGGCGCTGGAAAAATCTTCCATCCCAGGCCTGCTTTCGATTCGCCAGCCTGTGTTTCATGAGCTTTACTGACCCTTGTCGAGTAGATGAGGGGGTGTCAGCAGCAAGCTTGTCGGGCGCGGGGGGAACCCACCTGAAAGCATCAACTGCCCACCTTCCGGCTATCCGCCAGTCACCCGAGGGATCATTCGACGTGGCTTTTTCATGTCATGGACAGGTCGTTACAGGGGGCCTTCTCCAACGTCCTGACTGATTGTATTTCCAGTCAACATAGCCTTGGGTCGAGGGAATTGATCTTATGCGGTTGCAACCTGTAGACAGCCTGCTACTGACTCGACCCAGCATGGTCGAGTACTTTCTCTTCGGAATCCGAGTGGTACATGGCGTGACCGCCATCGTTCCGGGGCTGTTGCTGCTTCTGCTGCTCACGGACCAGAACCTGGCCGTGCTCAAGAGCGACCTGACCATCCTCGTGTTCTTTGGCGTCATCAGCGTGCTGATCTTCCAGGCGCTGGGGGTCTACGCCGAGTCCATCTTCAGCAACCAACTGCGTTTTCAGCTGACCCTGTTTGCCTGGGCATCTTCCTTTTGCGTATTGCTGTTCATGCATCATTCGATGCAGATGTTCGACAGTATCGGCAACACCGAATTGTTCGCCTGGTTTTTCGGCAGTTTCGTATTGTTCGGCATCGAGCGCCTGATTCTCCTGACCCTATTCCAGCAATTGATGCAACGCGGGGTTTTCCTGCAGAACGCGGTGATCCTCGGCGCCACGGAAAACGGCCAGCGCCTGGCGGAATACCTGGCCCAGCATCAGGACATCCGCTCCGGAGTCATAGGCTTCATCGACGACCGCATCGGCCGCCTGCCCAAGACCCTGTGCAACCTGCCGCTGCTGGGCAACTCCAGCGACCTGGAACGGCTGATCCGCGAGGAGAAAGTCACCCAGGTCCTGGTGGCGCTGCCCTGGTCGGCGGAAAACCGCATGGCCTACGTGATTCGCGAGCTGCGCCGGCTGCCGGTGAACGTGCTGCTGGTGCCCGACATGGTGGCGTTCCGACATGCTCACAACCGCATCACTGAAGTCGCCAACCTGCCGATGTTCAACGCTTCGGAAGTGCCCTTGCGCGGTTGGTCGCCGTTCTTCAAACGCCTGGAGGACATGATCCTCTCCAGCATTGCCCTGGTGCTGCTATCACCGGTGATGCTGCTGGTGGCCCTGGCGATCAAGCTGGACTCCAAAGGCCCGGTACTGTTCAAGCAGAAGCGCTATGGCTACAACAACCGACTGATCGAGGTCTACAAGTTCCGCTCGATGCACCAGCATCTGAGCGACGCCAATGCCGAAAACCAAACCACCCGCGGCGACCCGCGCATTACCCGGGTCGGGCGTTTCATCCGCAAGACCAGCCTCGACGAGCTGCCACAATTGTTCAACGTGCTCGGCGGCAGCATGTCCATGGTCGGACCGCGCCCCCACGCCACCGCGACCAAGGCCGCTGGTATCCTGTTCGAAGAGGCGGTCAAGGAGTACACCTCGCGCCACCGGGTCAAGCCGGGGATTACTGGCCTGGCGCAGATCAACGGTTATCGAGGCGAAACCGACACCCTGGAAAAAATCGAGAAACGTGTCGAGTTCGACCTGGAATACATCGAAAACTGGTCAGTCTGGTTTGATCTGTACATCCTGTTCCGCACTATTCCGTCCGTCATCATGACCCGCGAGGCCTTCTGAATGAGCACACTCATTCCCTGCATCATTGCTGGCGGCGCCGGCACCCGGCTATGGCCAGTATCCCGCGAAGCGATGCCCAAGCCCTTCATGCGCCTGCCGGACGGCGAAAGCCTGCTGCAGAAGACCTTCGTCCGCGCCACCGCCCTGAAAGACGTCGGTCGCCTGTTGACGGTGACCAACCGCGAGGTGTTCTTTCGCACCCTGGACGACTACCGCCAGCTGAACAAGACCCACATCGACCTGGACTTCATCCTCGAACCTTTTGGCCGTAACACGGCGCCGGCAATCGCCGCAGCCGCCCTGCACGTCAGCCGCTTGTACGGTGAAGACGCGCAACTGCTGGTCCTGCCCGCCGACCACTTGATCAAGGATGTGCAAGCTTTTGCCGCCGCAGTGGACAGCGCCCGACAACTGGCCGAGCAGGGCTGGCTGGTAACCTTCGGCATAGTACCGACACACGCAGAAACCGGCTTCGGCTACATCGAAAAGGGCCAGGCCCTGAACACCGAGAGCTTCCAGGTCAGCCGCTTCGTTGAAAAACCCGACGCCGCTACTGCCCAGGCTTATGTCGAGGGCGGCCAGCATCTGTGGAACGGCGGTATGTTCTGCATGCGCGCCGACGCCATCCTGCAGGAAATGCGCGAACTCGTGCCCGACGTAGTGACCGCCGTCCAGCAGTGCCTGGAACTGAGCCATCGCAAAGAAGGCAAGCATGAATTGCAGGTGGAACTGGACGGCGGCAGCTTCGCCCAGGCTGAGGACATCTCCATCGACTACGCGGTGATGGAACGCTCGAACAAAGTCGCCGTGGTGCCCTGCCAACTGGGCTGGAGCGATATCGGCTCATGGCAGGCAGTTCGCGAACTGGCCCCCGCCGACGAACACGGCAACCAGTGCAACGGTGAAACCGTGCTGCACGATGTCAGCAACTGCTACATCGACTCACGCAGGCGCCTGGTGGGCGGCGTCGGCCTGAACAACCTGATCATCATCGACACCCCGGACGCACTGCTGGTGGCCGATGGCAATCGCAGCCAGGACGTCAAGCTGATCGCCCAGGAACTCAAGCGCCTGGGCCACGACGCCTACAAGCTGCACCGCACCGTGACCCGGCCCTGGGGTACCTACACCGTGCTCGAAGAAGGGCCACGCTTCAAGATCAAACGCATCATGGTCAAGCCCGACGCGTCGCTGTCGCTGCAGATGCACCACCACCGCAGTGAGCACTGGATCGTGGTCAGCGGCATGGCCCGAGTGACTAACGGCGAGGACGAGTTCCTGCTCAACACCAACGAATCGACCTTTATCAAACCCGGCCGCACCCATCGACTGGTCAATCCCGGGGTGATTGATCTGGTGATGATCGAAGTGCAGAGCGGGGAGTACCTCGGTGAAGACGACATCGTGCGCTTCAACGACATTTATGGACGGGTTCCCGCCGACACCAGCAAGACCTGAGTTAGACCTCACGCAGTAATGTGGCCCGACAGGGAGTTGTGACTATGCACGCCAGGAAGACCGCTCGATGAAAAAACTCCTGCTGATATCCAGTGTTCTCATGCTCTGCGCCTGTTCCATACCGGCGAAAGTCGAGCTGCCTCCAAGCCAGGACCTTGAGGCCGCTCATCGCGCCGGTGATGCCCTGGCGGGCCAGCCGCTGCCAGCCCAGAAAATTCGTCCGGGAGACACCCTGCGCATCGTCCGCAATACCGGCGAGGCGCCATCGATCTCGGCCTTCACCGCCAACTCGATCTATGAACTGACGCTGTTCACCGTGCTCAACGACGGCACCTTCGCCTACCCCTATGCCGGGCAGGTCAAGGCCGCGGGGCTGACCCCGCAACAACTGACCCAGGTCCTGGAAAACCGCCTGAAGAACATCTATCAGGATTCGGCACTGACCGTGAACATCAACCAGGCACCAGGCAACACCGTGTTCGTCGGCGGCTCGGTGCGCAACCCGGCGCCCCAATCGGTGACGGTGATTACCACCCTGGAGCAAGCCATTGTCAGCGCCGGGGGGCTGCTATCGGTGGGTGACAGTCGCAACATCGCCCTGCTGCGCGAGGGCGAGGACGGCCGCTACAAGACCTACTTCTTCGACTACCGCAAATTCATGATCGCCGGCAACGCCGGAGCGGCGCCGGTGCTGTTGCAGCGAGGCGACGTGGTATTCGTACCCAAGTCCAGCGTCGGCAACGGCATTGAGTGGGTGGACCTGTACCTCAACCAGTTGATCCCGTTCACCAAGTCGATCGGTATCGGGGCGAGCTACGAAATCAATCGCCAATCCACCAATTGATCGCCAAGGACAGCCCATATGATCAATATCCGTTCCTTTCGCGATTTGCTGCGGTTGTTTTTCATCTTCAAGCGCGAAGTCAAAATTACCGTGCTGGTGACCTTCATCATCATTGTGCTGGGGGCCTTCCTGCTGCCCAACCGCTTCGAATCCACGGCGTTGCTGCTGGTCAAGCCGGGGCGTGACACTAGCACCCTGCCGATCGAGATTGCCGATCGCCAGGCGGTGGTGATTCCAAGCGCCCAGCGTGACCCGATCATCGATGAGGAACGCATCCTCGGCGGCGAACCCATTGCTCGCAAAGTAGCGGAAAAGTACCTCGACGACCTCTCCCGCCAACCCCAGCCTGGCGGTGTTCTGAGTACGGTAAAAAACGCCCTGAAAAGCGCCCTGGAAGGCATCGTCGATCTACTGCGCGGGGCCTTGCAACTGGTGGGCCTGCTGGAGAAGCAGACAGCGGTCGAGCGCTTGACCGAACGCATGCTGAAAAACTTCAGCGTGACCCACACGCCAGGCTCTTCGGTGATGGAGGTGAGCTTCACCTGGAACGACCCGCAAGTGGCCCAGACAGTGGTCAAGAGCTGGATCGAACAATACCAGCAGGAGCGCGCGCAAACCCTCGGACGCAAAAGCCTGTATGCCTTCTATGAAAGCGAAAGCGCCAACACCAACCAGCGCATACTCGGCTACAAGCAACAGATCGCCGACTACCTCAACCAACTGGGTGCGGTGAGCATCGAAGAGCGCCTCAACGACATCTCGCGCAACCTCAACAACCTCAAGGGTGAACACCTCAATACCACCCGTGCAGTGGCGTCCACCAAGAGCGGCCTGGAAACCATCCAGAAGCAGCTCAACAGCATGAAGAAAGAGATCAGCATCGGCCGCCAGATGAGCCTCAATCCTGATCGGCAGGACCTGCAGCAGCGGATCAACGCCAAGCAGATCGAACGCCAGGAAATGCTCCGCACCTTCAAGGAAGGCGCTCCACCGGTGCGGGCCATGGACAGTGCGATCGCCAATTTGCAAGCGTTGCTCAAGTCGGAAAACAGCACGGTGCAGCGCAGTGAGAACCTGGCCCCGAACCCGGTCTATACCCGCCTGCAAAACAGTTTCGCCGACCAGCAGGCGAGCCTCAGCCGCCTGCAAACCCAGGCCGCCCAGCAACAAGCCCAATTGCTCAAGCTGGAGCAGGACCGGCGCCAGGCGCTGGCAATGGAACCCGAACTGGCGCGCCTGCAGCGCGAGCTCAACGCGGCGGAGAAAAGCTTTGCGCTGTATAGCGACAGCACCGAGAAAGCCCGAATCGACCGCGAGCTGGATCAGAGCCAGATCAGCAACATCGCAGTGATCGAGGAAGCCACCTTCAAGCCCAGCCGAGTCTTTCCAAAAAGCCTGACTATGCTGTTGGCGGCCATTCCCCTGAGCCTGGCCGTGGGCTTGCTGGCCCTGTATTTCTTCTACCTGCTGGATCAACGCATCCATGATGGCGACCAGATCGAAGAGCGCTTCGGGGTCAAGGTCTGGAGCAGCCTGCAGGACCTCGACAGCCACCTGCCGCAACGCAACAGTGCCTTCACTGCCAGCCTCTATCGTCTGTACGGCGTCTTGCCCCTGGAACAGGTGGCGGAACAAGGGCTGGTGATCGGCCTGACTTCGGCGCGCCATGGAGAAGGAGTGAGTTTCGTCACCAGCCATCTGCGCGACCTGCTGCAGGAGCGCGGCCATAACGTGCGGATCAACGGCGCGCCCAAGGCCGCTCCCGGTGAAATCGTGCTGCTGGAGGCCTCGGGTTTCTTCTCCAATCAGGAGGCGTTTGTCAGCCTGCGGGAGGCCAACCTGATCGCCCTGATCGTCGAGGCCGAAACCACCACCGTACCGGTTCTGCAAAATGCCCTGTCGATCCTCAATACCGCATTCAAGCGGGTCGATGGCATCATCATTAACCGTCGGCGCTTTGGGATTCCGGAGAACGTGCTGAGCTTCATGGCGCGGGTCAGGGGCAACAGCTGATGCATATCGCGCTGCTGGCCCCCATGGCCCCCGAGCAGAACGGTATTGCCGACTATGCAGGGCATCTGCGGGCCGCACTGGAGAGTCTGGGGCTGCGGATCAGCACGCCTCTGGCCGGGATTGGCAACGATCCCGATCGGGCCATCGAACGCGTAGCGCAAACCGACTGGCAGGGCATCGACCTGGTCCATGCCGAACTGGGCGGTGGACGACTCGCGGAATTTCACGCGCTCAAAGCCCTGCGCCAACGCTTTCCCCAGCTGCCGCTAAGCGCCACGGTGCACGATCCGGAGCGCCTGGTCTGGCGCCGGGCCAAACTGCCCTGGCCACTGTCGTGGGCCGCGCGACTGCCCTCGCCTCTGCCACAAATCGCCACGGTGCTGAGCGATCCGATCTGCTTGTACGAGGAGCAGCAACTGGCTCGCAGCCTTACCCGGCTGATCACCCTGACCCAAGCCGGTAGCGCCTGCCTGCGCCAGCGCATGGGGTTGCGGGCCGAGCAGATGATGGTAATCCCCCACGGTAACCTGGCGATCCCCGCCCAGCCCCTGCCACCTTTGTTGCCTCTGAGGCTGCTGTATTTCGGCTTCATCTATCGCGGCAAGGGCATCGAAGACCTGCTGGATGCACTGGCCATGGCCTTTGCCCAGCAGCCCGAAATGCGCCAGCGCATGCGCCTGACCCTGGCTGGCGGCAGCGAACCGGAGATGGCCTTCGGCACCGCCGGCAGCTACCTCGATCAATTGCGCCAGCACATCCAGCGCTTGAATCTGCAAGACAGCATCGACTGGCAGCTGGACCTGCCAGCCAACGATATCCCCAAGCTGATCCAGGCCCACCATGTGATGGTGCTGCCCTACCGCGAATCGAGCAAACTCAAGCTCCTGGGCAAACTGCGGGGTACCAGCGGCGCCTTGTCATGGGCCGTGGCCTGCGGTCGTGGGGCTATCACTTCCGATGCCCGCTCATTCGCCGAGGAAGTGGCCCAAGACAACGGCGTGATCTTTCCTCAAGGTAATGTCGCGGCCCTGGCAGCTGAACTCAGCCATTTGTGCGCCAGTCCCGAACGAGTGGAGCGCTGGGCCGAGCACGCTGGCGTGATCGGTTCCCGCAGGGTCTGGAGCCATACCGCCGAACGCTTTGCCCAGGTCTTCGCACAAGCGTGTGGAGGGTCGGCACATGTGGCGTAAAGCGAACATCCTGCTGGCCTTGCTGCTAGGGCTGGGCAGCCTCTGCGGGCCGGTTCTGGCGGACAACAGCCTGCGCGGCTCGCACCCGGTGGTGTGGAAGGATTTCCTCGGGGTCAACGCGCAGTTCCAGTACTTCGATCCGGGCGTCTATCAAAAGCAGATGAACCGGCTCAACGCCCTCGGCCTGAACTGGGTCCGCCTGGCCATTCACTGGGCGATGATCGAGCCAAGCGAAAATAACCTGCAACTCGACGCCCTGGATGGCGCGATGAATGCCATGCACAGCCACCAGTACAACATCCTGGCCTACATGGTCGGCTCGGCACCCTTTGCCGCCAACGTTCCGAACGGTGCGACGCCCTCCGATCAGTACCCGCCCAAGGACTTCAACGTTTTCGCCCAACGCATGCAGATGCTCGCCCTGCGCTATCCCCAGGTGAACACCTGGCAGGTGTGGAACGAACCGAATATCGTCTGGCTGCCCAAAGAAGACCCCAACGCCTACGACCGGTTGCTCAACACCACCACCAGCGCCATTCGTACAGCCATTCCCGACAAACCCGTGGCCACCGCTGGCATGGCCTATTACAGCCAGATGCGCAGCACTCAGGGACTGATGCTCAAAGACCTGCTGGAACAGGGCCTGGGCTCCGAGAACCTGATCGCTGCCTACCACCCTTATTCAGAGTTCCCGGAAGGCGACGATGCCGCGGCAAAAGACTTCCTGGTTCGCGGCAATTTCCTCAACGACGCCCTGCACAGCCGCGGCGTGCAGCAGGTGTGGGCCACCGAGTGGGGCTGGTCGAGCTACACCACCGGCGCCCGCGAGATGCAGGCGATGATCGGCCTCAATGGCCAGGCCGATTACACCTTGCGGCGCCTGGCACTGATGGCAACCATGGATTACCAGCGGATCTTCCTGTTCAACTTGAGCGACCTCGATGCCCGTGCCAGCAACCGTGATCAGTCCTATGGCCTGGTGGACCTGAGAGGCGAACCCAAGCCGGTGTACAACGCCCTCAAGTACTTTCTCGACACCACCGGTCCCAGCCTGATTCCGGATGATCCACCGACGTTGAGCAACGCCCCCAATGACCTGTACAGCATCGCCTGGACCCGCCCCAACGGTTCCCATGTGTGGATGTTCTGGAGTGCCAGTGGCAGCAGCCTGCAAGTTCCCGGGCTCAATGCCGCAGTGTTGCACGACCCGTTGGCCGGCACCCAAACCAACTTGAGCGGGCCGCAGGGCCTCAGCGTCCCGCTGAAAACCAGCCTGCAACTTCTGGAGTGGTGAGTTTGAAAATCCTCTGGACCCTGCCCTACCTGCCCTGGCCCGCCACCAGTGGTGGCAAGACCCGGCAATACCATCTGCTGCGGGCGCTGGCGGCCCGGGGCCATCGAATCACCTTGCTGGTGCAGTCGAAGACCCCGCTGGACGAAGCCACTCGCGCCGCCCTGGAGCCTTGGCTGGAGCGCCTGATCGTGCTGCCACGACGGCCTTTGCGCAGCCTCAAGACCCTTCTTTCGGTGCTGTTCGCGCCCTATCCGATGCTGGCCGACATCAACGGCCTGGCGGGGCCGCTGCAGCAACGCTTTCGTGAGTTGCTGCACGAGCCCTGGGATGTGATCCAGATCGAACACAGCTACAGCTTCCAGCCCTTCGAGCAGCCTCTGCAGCAACTGCAGCGGGATTTCATTCTTACCGAACACAATGTCGAATCAGCCCTGGGCGCCGCGAGCTACGACCGCCTGCCGACCTGGTCGAAACCCTTCACCCGCTATGATCAATGGCGCTACCGACGCTGGGAGCGCCGTGTGTTCCAGCAAGCCGCAAGAGTCATTGCGGTGACCGAGCAGGATGCCCTGACCCTGGCCCGGCTGAGCGGAAAACCTGCGGCAGTGGTGGTCAACGGCGTGGATTGCAAACACTACGCGGCGGTGCAGCCGGATCTCACCAGCCAGCGCCTGCTGTTTATCGGCAACTACGAATACAGCCCCAATCTGGACGCTGTGGAATGGGCCCTCGAGGAAATCCTGCCGCGCCTGTGGGCCCTCAATCCCGAAGTGCGCTTCGCCATCTGCGGCTACGCCCTGCCGGACAGTTTCCGCCAGCGCTGGCCGGACCCGCGCATCGAGTGGCAGGGTTTTGTCCCTGACCTGCGGGACCTGCAACGGCGCTCGGCGCTGTTCTTCGCCCCGCTACGCCAGGGCGGCGGCTCCAAGCTCAAAGTCCTGGAGGCCATGGCCGCCGGCTTGCCGGTGGTCACCACTGCCCAGGGCACCTCGGGCCTGCAGGTGGAGAACGGCCGGCACTACCTGGGCAGCGAAACCCCCGGCGCCCTGGCGCAGATTCTTGCCGAAGCCCTGGCCGACCCTGCGCGCCTGCAGCGCATTGGCGCGGCCGGACGCGATTACGTGTTGGCCGAACATGACTGGACCGCCGCCGCCGCCCAGCTGGAAGCGGTCTACCACCAACTCCCCTCTGTCAAAGAAGAAGTGTCCGTATGCGCATAGGTCTGGATTACCGCCCCGCCGCGGGCTACAGCAACACTGGAATCGGCCGGCAGAACCTGGCACTGGAAGACGCCCTGCGTGCCCACCCGGATGTCAGCCTGCAATTGTTCGGCGTGGCCCCGGAGGACCATCCCCTGCGCCGGCACGTGCATTGTCCACGCTGGGGCGCGCCCTTGCAGGCAATCCACCGTTTGCCGAGTCGCTTGCGCTTCGAGGGCGGTTTTCTACCTGGCGCCCTGCGCGAGGCAGGGGTCGAGCTGTACATTTGCAACTTCAACATGGGCCTGCCGCTGGGCAAGAAACCCCAGGACTTGCGATATGTGCTGCAACTGCATGACCTGTTCCAACTGACCCTGACCAACAGCCACGGCTCCAGGCTCAAGGAGCGGGTCTATGGCCTCAGTGACAAGCTGTCCATCGGCCACTCGGTGAAACAGGCGGACCGGATCTGGACCCCCTCGCAGTACACCGCCGATGAACTGGTGAAGCTCTTCCCCGCGGCCCGGGACAAGGTCCGGGTGCTGCCCAACCTGGTCAACGGCTTTCACGGCGAGCCCGCCGATATCGCCGATCTGCAACTGCCCGAGCGCTACTGGCTGGCGGTGGGCACCCGCGAACCACGCAAGAACATTCCCTGGTTCGTCGCTGCCTGGCAGGCCGCGCGCCAGCAATCCTCCGAGGTGCCGGAACTGGTGCTGGTCGGTGCACCCGAGCACTTGCCCAGCGAGTTGCGGGTGCTGCATGGCCTGCATTTTCTCAGTGATCTCAGCGAGAGCCAATTACATGCCGTGTACCTCCAGGCCCAGCGCTTGTGGCAGCCGTCCTACGCCGAGGGCTTCGGCCTGCCGGTGATCGAGGCCCTGAGTGTTGGCACCCCGGTGGCGGTGGCTAGCGGCTCGGCCCTGGATGAGATCACCCCAACCGACAGCCCGCGCTTCTCACCCAGCGACAGCGGCGCGCTGAGCCAACTGATGGTGCAGTTGGCCAGCGCTGCCAAGGACAACACAGAGGCGCTCAAGGCCTGGGCCACTGGCTACGCCGAAAACGCCTATCGCCAACGCTTCAATGAATTGCTCGAGGAGCTCAAGTAATGCCCATCGCTCTGCCGTTGGCGCTGATCTTCAGCCTGGTGTTCGGCGTGCTGATCTGGCTGCTGCCGCCGCTCACGGTGCTGGTGCTGATGGTCGGCCTCGCGGCCGCGGTGACGGTGATCCGCCAGCCCTTGCGCGGGCTGTTGCTGTTCGCCGTGCTGGCGACTTTCCTGCCTTATTCAACGGTGCAGATCGGCATCCGCACCACGGTCTCGGAAGCACTGCTGCTGTTGGTCTGGGTCAGCATTCTGGCGCAAAGCCTGTTCTCCAACCTGCCGCGCCCGCCCAAGCTGTTGCGCACCGAAAAACTGCTGCTGGCACTGATGGCCTTCAGTGCCCTGCCTTTCATCATTGGTCAGTTGACGGTGAACGCCGAGGGCAACGGGCCGGTGAACTGGGTACGTTGGCTGCTCAATCTGTCGGCGTTATTCCTGGTACCGCGCCTACTGCAGGAACAGAAGGCCCGGGAGCAACTGGTCTGCGGCCTGTTGCTGGGGACCCTGCTGCTCCTGCTGCTGTCGATTCCGGTGTTCCTGAAAAACGGCAGTGCCACCGCCATGACGCCGATCCTGGAGAAACTCGGATACGGCGGTATCGCGACCCTGGGTGATAGCCTCAGCGCCCTGGCCGATCGCATGGGCTCGCCCTGGATGCACCCGAACGTCACTGGTGGGGCCATGGCGCTGATCCTGCCCCTGGCCTTCTGCTTTGGCCTGACCCGCAGTGGCTGGGAGCGCAAGCTGGGGCTGTGCGTGGCGCTGCTGGGAGCGGTCGGGCTGTTGCTTTCCGGGTCCCGCGGGGCATTGCTGAGCCTGTTGCTGGTACTGATCTGGATGGCTCGTCAGCGGGTGCCCTATACCGGGCGCATGCTCATGGGCGGGTTTGTTCTCGGAGCCTTGTTGCTGATGTCCTACCCACCGCTGCAGGATCGTCTGCTGACCTTGTTCAGCTCCAACGACGCCAGTACCAGCGTACGCGTCGACGAGTATTCACACTTCCCCGCGGCCATGGCGATGTTCCCCTTCGGCATCGGCTTCAAGGTTGATCCCCCGGTACCGGGCACAGGCCTGTGGGGGATCTCCAACCTGTGGTTGAACTACATCTACAAGATCGGCCTACCCGGCATGTTGCTGTTCATCGCCGTGATCTGGAGCTGGTGGCGGGAAACCCGTGGCCCCGGTCTACAGGTCAAGTTGACCCGTGACAACGCCCTCTGGCTCGGCAGCAGCGCAGGCCTCAGCGCCGCCCTGATCAGCGGCTTGTTCGACCACTACTTCAGTTTTACCCAAGTATTGATTGCCCTGTTCTGGCTGCTGCTGGGCCTCAACCTGCATGAGGCCAGGCGCCTGCGACTCAAGGCCAAGCTTTCGCCATCAAGGGTTATTTCAGACTCACTTCCCTCAGGAATCCGCTCATGAAACATCGCATCTTTCACTCGCAGAACCTGAAACAGGCATTGCCTGAATATGCGCAAAAAATGGGCGTGAACCTCGAGGAACTGGAGGCAGCCTATCAGTGGATGCTGGAAAACGACGTGCTGTTCGAGCAGCCGCTCAAGGACAATGTGCTGACCTATATCAGCTACCTGAATATCGAATCGAAGATCGAGCCGCCCTTGCCCCGACGCTTTTATGCATTGCTCGGCCGTGAAGTCAAAGGTGCGCTGATTCCCATGTATGGCATCAACTGGCCAACCCTGCGCGACCGCATGCTGCGGACCTGGGAGCAGATCTACAACATCCTGATCTGCAAGATCCCCAGCCACACTTTGCGGCTGCTCTGGTTGCGCATGGGCGGGGCGAAGATCGGCAAGGGCTCCACGGTCTGGCGCAATACCGAAGTGCTTGGCATCGACAGCCTGCGCATCGGCCAGGACAGCACCATCGCCTGGCACTGCCAGCTGGATGCCCGCGGCGGGCTGATCATCGGCGACCATGTGACCATTGCCTCCCACGTGCTGATCATCGCCGGCGGCCACGACCTGAAGGCGCCGGAGTTCTGGGCGGTGGGCGGGCCGATCTATATCCATGACTACGCCTGGATCGCCAGTCGCGCACTGCTGTCCTTTGGCGCCGACATTGGCGAAGGCGCAGTGGTCGGCGGACAGTCGGTAGTATCCAAGCCGGTCCCCCCCTACGCCATCGTCAGCGGGCCGGACGCGGCGATCAAAGGCGAACGCTGCCGCAACCTCAACTACAAAGTGGGCGGCAAAGGCCTGTTCACTTTATTCCACTGAACCGCGCCCATGTTCGGTGCAACGCTGTGGCTGACCCTGGCCACCCTGACCGGGCTGGCCGCAGGCTTTGCCCGTGAATGGCTGCTGGTGGCAGCCTGGGGGGCCGGGGGGCAGAGCGACGGTTTCCTGGTGGCGATGTTCCTGCCCGAGGCCCTGCGCATGGCCCTGGCCGCCGGGCTGCTCAGTGCTGCCGCGCTGCCGCTGTACCAGCAACGCTCGGCCCCTGAGCAACAGGCCTGGTTGAGTGCCCTGGCACCGCGCCTGCTGCTGTGTGGCCTGGTACTGGGCGGTGTACTCAGCCTTGGCGCCCCCTTATGGGTGCGCTTGATCGGGCCTGGCCTGGGCAACGATGGTTACACCCTGGCCAGCGGCGGCCTGCACTGGCTGGCTTGGTGCGCGCCAGGGTTCATCCTCCACAGCCTGTTCTGCGTTCCTCTGCAGGCTCGCGCACGCTTTGTCCTGGCGGGCCTGGGTTCACTGCTATTCAACCTGCCGCCGGTGATCTACCTGGCCAGTTTTCATCATGACGCCACGCCCGGCGGACTGGCGGCCGCCTGTGTACTAGGCAGCCTGCTGATGCCGACCGTGTTGCTGCCAAGCCTGCTGCGGGACGGCTGGCGCCCATGGCGCTTCCAGGCAGCACCCGGGGCCGGGCGCGAGCTGCTGCAGCGTATCGGCCCATTGCTGAGCAGCAACCTGGCCAGCCAGGGCCTGGCACTGTTGGAGCGTATGGCCGCATCGCTACTGGGGGAAGGGGCCGTCACCTGGATCAACCTGGCACGCAAGTTGATCAATCTGCCGTTGATTGCCCTGATGAGCCTCAATCAAGTGTTGCTCGGGCTGATGAGCGGCAGTTCCGGCGAACAACGCCTGGGCTTGCTGCGTAAAGGCTTGAGTACCACCACCCTGCTGACGATTCCGGCAGTGGTCGGCCTGATCGGTGCGGCGGCGGCGCTGGTGCACCTGCTGCTGCCCAATCAGGCCGCCGACAGCCCTCTACCAACACTGCTGGCGTGGTTCTCCGTACCGTTGATGTTCGGCGCCTGGAACGCCCTGCTGGCGCGCTATGCCTACGCCGCAGGGGACACCCGCATGCCGCTCAACTGCGAGTTGGCCGGCAGTCTGCTGAATGCATTGCTGCTGGCCCTGCTGCCGTACGTCTTTGGCCTGATCGGGATAGCCCTGGCAGCCATCTGCGGCGTTGTCCTCACCGGCCTGCTGTTGATGCGACGCCAGCAACTGCTGGGCCTGGTGCCATGGCGCAGTCATTGGCTGATCGGTATCGGCGGCATGGTACTGGCGGCGCTGTTCCTGCACCCGCTGACTTCTATCTGGTGGCAACTGGGACTGAGCAGTGCCTGCGGTCTGCTGCTGTTGCTGATCCTCGCAGCCTGGCTGCGACCCTGGCGCCAAAACCTGACCTGAACCTGACTGGAACCGGAGATATCGAACATGGCGACACTACGCGTAGCGTGTGTGATCCCAACCTACAACGGCTGCCAGGATCTGGCCCGGCTGCTGGATTCCCTGGCGATCCAGAGCACCCCATTCGATACCCTGATCGTCGACTCCAGTTCCAGCGATGGCACCTACGAGCTGGCCCTGTCCCGCTGCCCCAATGTGCTGCGCATCGACGGCCGGGATTTCAATCACGGTGGTACCCGGCAACTGATGGTAGAGCGCCATGCCGACTACGATGTCTATGTGTTCATGACCCAGGATGCCTACCTGGATGACGCCGATGGCATCGCCCACATCATTGCCCCCTTCGCCGACTCGCAAGTGGGGGCCGTGTGTGGGCGCCAACTGCCACACCTGAATGCCAGTCCCCTGGCCAGCCATGCACGGCGGTTCAACTACCCGCCGACCTCCCAGGTGAAAAGCCTGGCCGATGTGCCGGCACTGGGGATCAAGACCGCCTTCATGTCCAACTCCTTCTCTGCCTATCGACGCGAGGCGCTGATGCAGGTTGGCGGCTTTCCCAGCCACGTGATTCTGTCCGAAGACATGTACGTCGGCGCCAAGATGCTCCTGGCGGGCTGGAAGGTCGCCTATGAAGGCAGCGCCTGTTGCCGCCATTCGCACAACTACAGCCTCAAGGAAGAGTTTCGCCGCTACTTCGACATCGGCGTGTTCCATGCCCGGGAACCCTGGATTCGCCAGGCTTTTGGTGGCGCCGGCGGTGAGGGGTTGCGCTACGTCAAATCCGAACTGAAGTTCCTCGGCCTCGGACGAATGATGGAATGGCCCGGATCGTTGCTGCGTAATGCGCTGAAATTGCTCGCCTACAAACTCAGCCAGCAGGAGCGTTACCTGCCTTTGGCCTTGAAGAAAAACCTGGGGATGCACAAACGCTATTGGGACAGCCCCTACGCCTGAACAGCCGCGCCCGCCTTAAAGTGATTTTTCTGACTGAAGAAAGAGAATTGCCTGAATTGACCCTACGGAGCCAATCAGTGACTGTGCATGTCAGGCGCTGACGCCTCATACAGGGAAGTGCACCGTCATGAACGACAAGGGGCTTTATCCGCGAGCGTACTCTTCGCTCAACCGCATGACAGGCAACTCATGGCTGACCGGCAACCCGGCTCGACAACTCGATCGACCACTCTCGTCCGAACCGTCCCTACGCCACTCCAGGCTGTTGCCGACACTCAAGCGCCTGGCCTGGCTGGTATTGGCGGCGACCATGCTGGCTGGCCTGGTGACCTGGGGTTTCCACAGCCGTTTCGGCCTGCTGCTGTTACTGCTGCTGCGCTGAACGGCGACCTGTGAGCCCGGTCCCGACCGGGCTCACCACACCGGGGTCAATCCAGCACTTCACTCAAGGGAATGAAACTGACCCAATCGCCTTCGACCAGGGTCCGCCCTTCCAGTACCTCCACCAGGCCTTCCGCCCAGGCTGCACTGCGCAAGACACCGGAACTCTGGTTGCGGTAGATGATTGCCCGCCCACCTTCAAGGCGGCCGCGCAGGTACTCGCGGCGGTTGCCGGGCTGTGGCCAGACAAACCCCGCCGGCACCTGGAAGCGCAATGGCTGTACCTGCTGCACACCCTGGCGCCGCAGCAGATAAGGCCGCGCCAACAAGGCAAAGGTGACCAGCGTCGATGCCGGGTTGCCCGGTAGGCCGATCACCGGCACACCGCGAAAATGTCCGAAGGTCAGAGGCTTGCCTGGCTTGATTGCCAGCTTCCACATGCCCAGCTCGCCGGCTTCGCGCAATGCGACACCAAGAAAGTCCGCCTCCCCGACCGACACACCGCCAGTGGACAAGATCAGGTCGACCCCCTCCAGCTCCGCCAGACGCTGGCGAGTTGCTGGCAAATCGTCAGGCAGAATCCCGGCATCCAGTACTTCACAACCCAGGCGCTGCAACCAGCTGCACAACAACACCCGATTACTGTTGTAGATCTGTCCCGGTCCCAGAGGCTGACCCGGCTCCAGCAATTCGTCACCGGTTGACAACACGGCGACCCGAACCCGACGCACTACCTCCAGCTCCGCACACCCCAAAGAAGCGGCCAAGCCTTGCTCGATCGGCCCCAGACGCGTGCCGGGCGCCAGCACTTGCTCGCCCACAGTGGTCTCCTGCCCCTGGGGCCGGATGTTTTGCCCGACCTTCAAGGGCTCGGTAAAGAGCACCCGCTGATCGTCCTGGACCTGGGCGTTTTCCTGCATCTCGACGCAGTCCGCGCCCGCCGGTACCGGAGCGCCGGTAAAAATCCGCGCACAGGTTCCCGCCTGCAATGGTTCGGGGACCTGTCCGGCAAAGATCCGCTGGCTGACTGGCAGCGGTTCACCCTTCCAGTCCTCCAGGCGCAAGGCATATCCATCCATGGCACTGTTGGGCCAGGGTGGCAGGTCCAGGTTGGAGATCAGCGCCTCGGCCAACACCCGGCCGTCAGTGGCCGCCAACGGCAATCGCTCACGCTCGACAATAGGCGCCGCTGCAGCCATCGCCAGCAAACGCTCCAGAGCCTCCTCCACCGGCATCAAGGCGCCATGCTTGCCCGGCTTACCCACGGGATTCACAGGGTGCCGCCTGTTTCAGATGAGGCACAAAGTTGCACGGGCGATGCCGCGAATCCAGTTGCTCGGCGAGGATTCCGTCCCAGCCGGTGCGCACCGCATTGGTGGAGCCTGGCAGGCAGCACACCAGGGTGCCGTTGGCCAACCCTGCCAAAGCACGGGACTGCACAGTGGAGGTGCCAATGTCCGCGACTGAAATCTGCCGGAATAGCTCGCCGAAGCCGTCGACCTGTTTATCCAGCAGGCAAGTCACCGCTTCCGGAGTACTGTCACGCCCCGTGAAACCGGTGCCACCGGTGATCAACACCACCTGCACCACGTCATCAGCAATCCAGGTGGCAACCTGGGCGCGGATCTTGTACAGATCGTCCTTGAGCAGGACTCGTGCTGCCAGACGGTGACCTACGGCGCTCAGGCGCTCGACGAAGACTTGTCCAGAAGTGTCGGTTTCCAGAGTGCGGGTATCGCTGACAGTCAACACCGCGATGTTCAATGGGGCAAAAGGCACATCAGCCTTGGCTTTCATAGGCTCGGTCCGTGGTAGGAGGAACAGCCCGGTGTTATATCACAGCGCTCTCATCCGCCGCCGCTGCGGAGCCGGCCATCCCCGACACGGCTTGTGATAGCGCCTCACACGCCAACGAATGCAGACTGAGGCCATGCTGCACGAAGATTCCATCTGCCGTCTCGAACGCCTGCGATCTGTCTGGCAACGTGGCAGAATGTCCCTGGCCAAGGAACTTGCAGACGTTGTATACGTCTGAAGACCAGCACTCAAAGTACTCATTTCGGAGACACACAATGACTCAACGGACCCTCGCCACTCTCATGCTCGCACTGGGCCTGGCCACTCTCGCCGGTTGCGCCTCGCCAACAGTGATCACCTTGAATGACGGTCGCGAAATCCAGGCCGTCGACACCCCTAAATACGACAAGGACTCCGGCTTCTACGAGTTTGAGCAGTTGGACGGCAAGCAGACTCGCATCAACAAGGATCAGATCCGTACCGTCAAAGAGCTGTAAGCCTGACGGTTGTCGATCTGAAAGCAATAAAACCCGCCTGGTGCGGGTTTTATCGTTTCTGCCCCGTGGAACTTCACCATTGCAAACTGATGCCGCTTTCGAACTCGCGCTCCTCCCCGGTCAGCGGATCGATGAAACGCAGGCCCTGAGCCAGTAATTTCAGCGGGTTGGCATAATCGTCCTCGGCGTCTTTGAGCACCTCGGGGTAGAACGGGTCATTGCAGATTGCCGCTCCCAGAGCACTCATGTGCACCCGCAATTGATGCTTCTTGCCCGTTACCGGATACAAGGCGTAGCGCCACAGGTCAGCGTGTTTTTCCCTGACCTCGATGGCGGTTTCGGTATTGCTCGGCCCCTCCCCCTCTTGCATGCGAAAGAAGGGTTCACCGTCCACCAGCCTGCTCTTGTGGACCCGAGGAAAGTCCAGGTTCGGCAAGGCCCGGGCAATGGCCTCGTAGCGTTTTTCTATCTTCCGGGTAGGGAACAACGCCTGATAGGCCGAGCGGCTACCGGGATCAGCGGAAAACAGCACCAGCCCCGCCGTATGCCGGTCGATACGATGCAAGGGCACCAGATGTGGGTTATCCAGGCGGCGGATCAGCCGTCGTAGCAAGGTCTGCTCGACATACTCGCCGGCCGGAGTGACGGGAAGAAAGTGCGGTTTGTCTGCGACCACTAGATGCTCGTCGGCATACAGGATCGTCTCCTGCACCGGGATCACCTTCTCGTCCGGCACCTCGCGAAAGTAATGAATCCGCAGGCCTTCGCGGTAGGCCAACTCCAGGCTGATGGGCTGGCCCTGCCCGTCCAGCACCCGGCCACGGGCAATACGGTCCAGCCATTGCTCACGGCTGATGGCCTTGAAGTGATCACACAGACATTCCAGTACCGTCGACCAGGAACCGGGGGGCAGGTACAAGGTGCTGGCCTGATGCTGTGCAGCTGAAAAACTCGCAGAAGACATACAGAAACTCGAGGGATCAATGCAAGGCGGCATTATCCAACAGCAATCTCCAGGAGCCTAGGGAACAGTTTCCTCGACATCAAGCGCAAGACTGCTTGGCCTGGGCCGCCGCCTCGGTGAACTCCTTGAGCCAGCGCAGCACATCCACCGCCTCCCAGCGCCCCGGGTCATAAAGTGCGTAAAGCAACCCCTGGTAACCCACCACATCCAGTTGCCGGTGGTAACCCGCGCGCTGGAACAGAGCCTCGATCTCGGCGAAGCAGGTATTGAAGTGCAGCTTGTTGAAGGGTGTCTTGCCCTCGGTGACCAATCCATCCAGGCGCAACTCAAGCACCGCCTCACGGACTACATCACTGGACATGTTGTTCACGCTGTTTTTCAGTTGTTCGACATTGACCATCTCTATTCCTTTATCGGTTTGAAGCGTCCGCCACATCCATCAGGGTTGCTTGCGCCCCACATAACTGACCACCCACAACACCACGCCCCAGATCTCCATAGACCCCAGGTCATCCAGAACGATGGAAGAGATTGAAGGGCGCGCCGCCTTGAGCAGCAAGCCGCCACGGGGGTCGGGCGCCAGCAGGCGCAGCGAGTATTCCAGGCTGCCTTGAGGGCGTACTACAAGGTACTGGTCAACCACCGGCGTGGCCGAGCGATCGACAATCAGGCGGTCTCCAGGGTAGATGCCGAACCCCAGCAGGTTGTCATCATCGACCAGCAAACCGTGGATCTGTGGAGCACCAAGCCCCAGGGTCCGATCGAGGGAAAACCCGCTGCCGCTGGGCTCGTTGGCCCAGGAGGCGCAGTCACTGTCTCCCAGCCCCAGGAAACGGGCTGGCGACGGCTTGGAGCGTTCGGTACCGGTGAGGAAAGTGAGAGACATGGCGAGACTCCTCGATAGCTGTATATGCATACAGTAACCGAATCGACGGATCTCGCCAATGAATTCCAACCGCGAGCGACAGGCGGAAGTAATCCTGTATCGGACCAGGCGTCAGCGCAGAAACGCCACCACCTGCTCGGCGTCGAAGGGCCAGTCCAGTTCGGCGCCATTGTCTGCGCGGCGCAACACCGGGATGCGCAGACCATAGGTTTCGAACAATTCCGGTGTGTCGGCGATGTCCACCAGCTCGACCATCAGGCCGTGCTCCACCAGCGGCATCAACTCGGCCTCGGCCAGTTCGCACAGGTGGCAACCAAGGGTGCCGAACAATTGGCATTCAGGGGGCATGACGAAGTAACCATTGAGGAACAGGTGGTTATTCTAGGCCCAGGAGAAAAAGCCGTCGACCAAGGCACGATCAAAGAATGAACCGGACCCGGCGACTGGCCAGAATCAACAACGGTGCCACTCCAAAGGCCAGCGCTAGCACCAGCCCCGCCATCGAATTGCCGTAGGACATCCCCAGAGACAAGGCGCCAAGAATGAACCAGGGGTGCACGTAATACACCGCCGAAGACAGCTTCGCCGCAAAATTACTCTCGGATGCCCGGGGGTAAACCATCGGCAACAGGAACAGCGCAGGTGTGATCACCAACAACGACGCGAGGAAATCGAAATTCTGCTCGACGTCAGCGCGCAAGGCGAAATTCAGCCCGGCCTCGGCCAGGGTCAACCCCAGCCCGAGCAACAACCAGCACCAGATACCGCGCCGACCGACGCGCTGCGCGATTTGATGCCGGGCACAGAGGAAACCAATGGCCATGAACGGAAAGCCCATGAACAGGAAATTGCGCGCCGTATAGTCGTTCTGATTGAAATGCTGGAGAAACCCATTGGGCAACTCGAAATAGACCCGTGCGTATTGCAGGCCCAGGCCGATCAGAAACGCCACCAGGGGTAGACCGATCAGGACGCTCGAGCGCCAGTGACGCAGCACCAGCAACATCACCCCGCCGCCGAGCATGCCCATCAGGTACCACAGGTGGAAATAACCGATCAGCAGACTCTTCAACACCCCCAGCACCCCGCCAATGCTGGCAATGGTCGCCGGATCAACATACTGCGGGCTGTAGACCAGCATCCAGAACAAGTAGATCAGCAGGACCCGCTTGAACCACTGGGCAAAGGAGTGGCCGCCGCTCAGGGTCTGGTACAGGTAATAACCATTGATGATGAAAAACGTCGGCACAGCCACCCGGAACAGGCCGTTGCACAACAAGTAGCCCGCCCAGGTGTAGTTGCCGCCCAGCAGCTTGCAGTGCAGCGCCACCACCATCACCGCCAGCAGGACTTTCATGGCGTCAAGGTTTCCGTTGAGGACTTTCGACATCGATGACTACCCGAATAAGCAGTAAGGACACAGGCAACTACGCCGGATCGCAATGTTTGTGGCTGGGGGCAGAACGGAAACGGCGCTTGCAGTAGGCCGTGGCGCGATCGAGGATCGGCTTCTCGTAAAAGTGATACCCCACCCAGCCATAGCAGACTACCGCGGCCATCATCAGAACGATGAACACCAGGTTATCCACATAACTTGAGGGCCAGGCACCGATCACCAGCCAGGCCCGCCCCACCACCCCCAGCACCAGCAGATGAGACAGGTAGATGGTGTAGGACATATCACCAGTAGCAGTAAGAAAGGCCGGCATCCGGATCAGTTGCCGACGCTCCAACAAGGCCAGGGACAAGGTCAGGGTACCGAATGTCAGCCCCACCGCCAGCATCCTCGGCAAGCCTTCGGTAAAGAACAATTGATAGGTATAGATCAGCGGAAAACCTACCAACAGCGACGCCGCCAGAGCCCCCCAGACCAGCACGGTGGGCACCTTGGCGCTATAGGGCCCATAGAAGAACAGCGCCAGGGCGCTGCCGGCGATGAACTCTAGAGCATAGGGATGGAGGATGATCTTCAGGGCCGGGGAATAGTCCTGCCAGTCCTGCAACAGGTTGAAAACCACCAGCGCCAACGCCCACAGCAGCAAAATCAGCGGCAGGCGCTTCTCCTTGAAAAACAGGAACAGCGTGAACATCAGGTAGAACCACAACTCGAACAGCAGCGACCAGGCCACCATCACCAGCAATACCCGATCATTGGGCAACAGCAGGAACGACATCCACAGGTTCGAGCCGCCATGGGAGGTGTTCACCAGTCCCGGCTGCCACAGGTACACCCCGAGGGTGATGAAGAAATACAACCAGTAAGTCGGATAGATCCGCGACAACCGATTGAACAGGAAGCGCTGGGTCTCGACGCTTTTCTGAAAGCGTCCACGACTGACAATGACCATCACAAAGCCGCTGATGACAAAGAACAGGTCGACCCCGAGCTGGAAGAAATTGAGGAAAATCGGCAATAGGATGTCGCCACCGGAGTATTTGATTTCCACCGACATCATGTGGAACAGCACCACCCCCAACACCGCGGCCCCACGCAACCCTTGCAGTGAATACAGACGCTCCATATACCTCTCCGGCTACTCACTGGCTGGGTCCTGTGGATAACCCCACAACCCGGGCAACGCGTTTATCGACAGTTTCTGAGCATAGCGAAGGCTCGTGAATATGAGACATTCTCGACAAAGAATGACATGAGTCAGGAAGGTTCTCAGCCGCGCGGGTGATCCTCGCGGCCTTTTTGCCTCCAGGCTTTACCCAGCCTGCCCCTTGTCCGGAGATGCCCGTTGTTTGCCAATCTACTGATCATTCTCGCCTCGTCACTGGTGGTCATCGCGCTGTTCCGGCGCCTGAGCCTGCCGCCGGTGCTGGGCTACCTGTCCGTCGGGCTGATGGTGGGCCCCACCGCCCTGGACTGGGTCAACGACAGTGAGGATCTGCCGGATCTGGCTGAGCTGGGGGTGGTTTTCTTGCTGTTCTCCCTGGGCCTGGAGTTTTCCCTGTCGAAGATGCTGGCCCTGCGCCGCGTGGTGTTTGGCCTGGGCAGCCTGCAGGTTCTCTGTAGCGGCCTGATCCTCGGCGCACTCCTGGCCTTGTTCGGCATGCCGCTGATTCCTGCGCTGATGCTCGGTACGGGCCTCGCCCTGTCGTCCACCGCTATCGTCAGCAAGGAGCTGACCAGCCTCGGCGAGATCTTCAGCAGCCATGGGCAGAACGCCATCGGCGTGCTGCTGTTCCAGGACATCGTGGCGGTGCTGTTGCTGACCCTGGTCCCGGTCTTCGCCGGCAGCAGCGACCAGGCCTGGTACTGGGCCCTGCCCGTGACCCTGGGCAAGACCCTGGTGTTGTTCTTCGGCCTGCTGCTGGCCAGTCGCTGGCTGCTACCCCGGCTGTTCCATGAAGTTGCCGCCTCGCACTCCGCGGAACTGTTCGTGCTGCTGGCCCTGGTGATTGTCTTGCTGACCGCCTGGCTCACCCACCTGCTGGGCCTGTCACCGGCTCTGGGCGCCTTCCTCGCCGGCATGCTGCTGGGAGAAAGTCATTACCGGCACCAGATCGAGGCCGATATACGTCCGTTCCGCGACATCCTCCTCGGGCTGTTCTTCGTCAGCATCGGCATGCTCATCGACCTGCAGTTGTTCATCGATCATGCCCCGCTGATTCTCGGCCTGACCCTGGCCCTGCTGCTGATCAAGGGCTCGGTGGTGGCTGTCTTGCTCAAACTGCGCGGCAGCGACGGCGAGACGGCCTGGCGCAGCGGCCTGGCCCTGGCCCAGGGCGGTGAATTCTGCTTCGCCCTGATGGCGCAGATGCAGCTCAGCCAAATGATCCCGCCAGAGATCAGCAGCCTGCTGCTGGCCGCCACCTTCTGTTCCATGCTGTTGACCCCGCTGTTGCTGCGCGCCGCGCCACTGATTACCGCCAGGCTGCACCGCAAGCCCAACCAAGCCGCGCAACTGGAGGAGATCAGCGCACAGAACGCCACCCTGCAGGGCCATGTGCTGATCTGTGGTTATGGCCGGGTCGGCCAGTCCATCGGGCGTTTTCTGCGCCACGAGCAATTGCGCTACATCGCCCTGGATGATGATCCAGTGCGGGTCGAGGAAGCCTCGGCAGCAGAAAGTTGCGTGCACTACGGTGATTGCCGGCGCGCTGATCTGCTGACGGCGGTGGGCATCGGGCGGGCGCGGCTGCTGGTGATTGCCGTGGATAAAACCGACATTGCCCTGAGTGTGCTCAAGGCCGCGCGCAGCCTGGACAAGACAGTGCCGATCCTGGTCCGCACCCGGGATGACAGCCAACTGACCGAGCTCAAGGCCGCCGGGGCCAATGAAGTCGTGCCGGAGCTGCTGGAGTCGAGCCTGATGCTGGCGTCCCATGCGCTGATCATGCTCGGCCTGCCGGAGCAGCGGGTACAGCGCACGGTGGATGAAGTGCGCCACAGCCGCTATCGCCTGCTGCACGGTTTCTACCACGGCACCCAAAGCAGCACCCAGGACAATCACGAACCGCCTGCCGTGCAGATGCACGCGGTGAAACTCGACGCCGATGCCCACGCCTGCAATCTGTTGCTGCAAGAGCTGGGACTGGAAGAGCTAGGGGTCGATGTCCGTGGGGTGCAGCGTGACGGCAACGACCTGCCGCTCAATCCGGGCCCACGCCTGCAGCCTGGCGACCGGGTGCTGGTCTGTGGCCAGCAAGCGGCGATCGAAGCCTGCGAAGCGCGTCTGCAAGGCGGTTGAACGCGCTCCGCAGAGGCCCTGAACAACCAACTGTCAGGGCCTTGAAACCGGTCGGAGTGGTGTCAGTCCTGGCTCACCGCGCCGATCTTGTGCAGCGACAGATCGGCGCCGTAATACTCCTGTTCCTGAGTCAGGCGCAGCCCGCAAGTGGCCTTGATCGCGCCATACACGGCAAAGCCCCCCAACAGCGCCACCGCTACCCCAAGCCCGGTGCCAAGCAGTTGACTGATCAGGCTGATACCGCCCAACCCACCCAGGGCGCTCTGGCCGAAAATCCCGCAGGCAATGCCCCCCCACACGCCACACAGGCCATGCAGTGGCCAGACCCCCAGTACGTCATCGATCTTCCATTGGCTCTGCGCAGCGATGAAGCACCAGACGAACAAGGCCCCGGCAATCGCCCCGGTCAGCAGGGCGCCCACCGGATGCATCAGGTCCGAGCCAGCGCACACCGCCACCAACCCGGCCAGCGGCCCGTTATGCAAGAAACCCGGGTCATTGCGACCGACGATCAGCGCCGCCACCGTGCCCCCGACCATGGCCATCAAGGAGTTCACCGCCACCAACCCACTCACGCCTTGCAGGGTCTGGGCGCTCATTACGTTGAAACCGAACCAGCCGACAATCAGGATCCACGAACCCAGGGCCAGGAACGGAATGCTCGACGGCGCAAAGGCCACCAGCTTGCCGTCGCGATAACGACCGTTGCGCGGCCCCAGCAACAGCACTGCCGCCAGCGCCAGCCAGCCGCCCATGGCATGCACCACCACGGACCCGGCGAAATCATGGAAGCCGGCGCCAAAGCGCTGCTGCAACCAGGCCTGCACACCGAAGTTGCCGTTCCATACCAGGCCCTCGAAGAACGGGTAGATGAAGGCCACGATCAGCACCGTGGCGCACAACTGCGGAACAAAACGCGCGCGTTCGGCGATACCACCGGAGATAATCGCCGGGATGGCCGCGGCGAAGGTCAGCAGAAAGAAGAGCTTCACCAAGCCGTAGCCATGATCGGCACTGATCACCGCCGCCGGCTGCAGGAAGCTCACGCCGTACGAGATCCAATAGCCTATAAAGAAATAGGCCAGGGTCGAGACCGCGAAGTCGCTGAGGATTTTCGACAGCGCGTTGACCTGATTCTTCTGCCGGACCGTGCCCACTTCGAGGAAGGCAAAACCGGCGTGCATGGCCAGGACCATGACCGCACCGATCAGGATGAACAAGGTGTTGGAGCCGTGGACCAGGGTGTCCACAGCGCTTTGCAGATTTTCCATGAGGTTGGCAGATCCGGCATTGGCCATCTGTTTCAATGCGTGATGCACCGCAAGCCCTGCACCAAGTTGGCTCCGAGGCGCCCCATCGAGCGCAATCGGTGAACCGTTTTGGCGCGCCAGGCCTTGGGCGCGAAACAGCACTGAAGTGAATAACCTGAGGTGGTGATTTATTTGGCCAGGGTTTACGCGGTTCGCACCGCCTCCCTCGCTCGTTTTCGGCGCAGGCGTCAAGCCCGGCGCACCAGGACAAAGCAAAAGCTGTACCAGGCAATTACAGTGAACCTTCACTGGGGCCTCACACTCATAGCTCACACAAGCAACCAACGGAGAAACAAGCATGGCCAGCAAAACGGCAAAGACGGCTCAAGAAGTACTGATGGCGGATTTTCAGGCACTGGTCAGTGACACGGAGCGTCTGCTGGAACACACCGCGACCCTGGCCGGCGACCAAGCCGACGAGCTGCGCGAACAGATCCACGACAGCCTGCTCAAGGCCCGGGAAACCCTGCAACTGACCGAGGAATCCCTGCGCCAGCGCGGCCAGGCGGCGGTCACCGCAGCTGAAGACTATGTGCAGACCAACCCCTGGCAATCGGTCGGGATCGCTGCCGGGGTCGGCTTCCTGATCGGCCTGCTGGCGACGCGGCGCTGATATGGCTATCGGCGAATCCGCTGCGTCCGGCAACGGCCCGAGCGCTTCCTCACGGCGCCTTGGGGCTGCGGTCCTGGGGCTGTTGCACAGCCACGTCGAACTGTTCGGCATCGAGTTGCAGGAGCAAAAGGCGCGCACCGTGAGCCTGCTGTTGTTTGCCGGGCTGGCCCTGGTGTTTGCCCTGCTGTTGCTGGTGGGGCTGTCGACACTGGTGCTGATCCTGCTGTGGGACAGCTATCGCCTGGCCGGGATCATTGGCCTGTGCCTGTTCTACACCCTGGCCGCGATTTTCTGCGGCCTGCGCCTCAAGGCCGCGATCTTCGATGAGTCCTCACCCTTCCACGCCACTCTCGAAGAGTTGGCCAATGATCGGGAGCGCCTGCTGCCATGAAGCTGCCCGAGATTCCGCAGAACACTTCACGCCGGGAAATGCGCAAGGTACTGATCCGCCTGCGCATGGAAATGCACCGCCAGGAAATCCGCCACGAATCCCAGCAATTGCTGCAGCCCCTGCAACGGGTCCGCGGCCTGGGGCAAAGCTGGCAGGAAGGGTTTGGCATCAAGCACGCCCCACTCTGGGGCGTGGCGGTGGTGACCCTGTTGGGGTTCCTCACCGGTAAGGGCGCCAAGAGCGGTGGCGTCAGCAGCCTCACGCGCCTGGTTCGCCTGGGCACCAGCCTGCTGCCACTGATCAAGCTGGCGCTGCAAGGCGCCTCGCGCAAACCCTGAGCGAGCGGCCGCAACCGGCCTGCAACCGGCATCGGCTGATCTGGCTGCATTCTTGCTAAGCAACCCGGATCGGCCCCTTTACCAAGGGGCCGACCAAGGGTGTGTGAAAACGCCGTATTGCCGAACGCCGCAGTGTCCACGCAGCCTGGACTCCTGTCTGTCCAACCGACAGCCACAGCTCCCTACCAACAAGACTCTGATAAGGAGGCCCTGTGATCGACGGGCAACCGCTCGCCTGCTTCCAGCCATTCATCGATACCGCCACCGGGCGCATCGCTGGGGTCGAAGCCCTGGGCCGCCTGCGCCAGGGCAATGGGCAACTGGCGTCGGTGGGGCCACTGTTCGCCGATCCCCGTACCCCTTCCAGCGCCTTGCGCCGTCTTGATCGCCTGGTCCGTGACGATGCTTTGCGCCGCCTCCACGAAGCCCCGGCGGACTGGTTCCTGAGCCTGAACATTTCCCCACGCTGGATCAGTCGGTTGCGGCCCGGGCAGCCTTTGCCCAGCCTCAGGCAGTTGCAGCAAAACGATGTCGATCCTCGACGCATCGTCTTCGAGATCACCGAGCTGGGGGGCAACAGCCAGCGCCTGACGGAGGTGGTGGCGCGCTACCGCCAGGCCGGGGCACGAATCGCCATCGACGACTTCGGTGCCGGCTACTCGCAACTGGACCGGGTACTGGCGCTGCAACCGGACATCCTCAAGCTCGACATGCGCCTGTTCCAGGCCGCCGCCCGCGGCGGGCCCAGCAGCGATGTGGTCAAGGCCCTGGCGCAGATGGCGGAAAAAACCGGCTGCTGGATCATCGCCGAGGGCGTGGAGACCGAGGCCGAACTGGATTTTGCCCTGGAGTGCGGCTCCCGCTACGTGCAGGGCTTCCTGTTTGCCCGGGCCGAGGAACAGCTGTTTGCCAGCGATGCCTTTGTCCAGCCCTTCGCCCGCTTGCGGGAGCGTTATGTGCGCCACAAGCTGGCCGAACGCAACCGCCTGATGCGCATGCGCCAGCAACTGGCAGAGCTGATGAACCTGCTGCAGGCCTGGGCGCAAGCCCGCGCTCCCATCAGCCAACTGCCCGCAGTGGAGGCCTTTCCCTGGCTGCTGCGCTTCTACCAGTGCGACCGCCATGGCACCCAACTGACGCCCAACCTGGAATGGCGCCACAACCACTGGCAGGCCGACAGTAGCTATGTGGGCCACAACTGGTCCTGGCGCCCGTACTTCTATCACCTGCTGGCCGAAGGCTGGGAAGAGCGCCGCCTGACCCTATCCAACACCTACCGCGACGCCACCAGCAACCAGTACTGCCTGACGGCTGGCCAGTTTTTCGACAACGGCCAGCGCCTGCTGCTGATCGATATCGACGCTGCCGGCCTGTAACCCCACCCCATCTGCCGGCGAACGCCGCGACGTGAAGGATGCACGACCATCGGGCCCTTTCGCCGGCAAGCCGGCTCCTACCGGTGAGGCGCAGGCCAGGCCATTTCCATGTAGGAGCTGGCTTGCCAGCGAAGGTGTTCGCCAGATGGATGCACGACCATCGGGTCTTTTCGCCGGCAAGCCGGCTCCTACCGGTGAGGCGCAGGCCATCTCCGTGTAGGAGCTGGCTTGCCAGCGAAGGCGTTCGCCAGATGGATGCACACCATCGGGCCCTTTCGCCGGCAAGCCGGCTCCTACCGGTGAGGCGCGGGCCAGGCCATTTCCGTGTAGGAGCTGGCTTGCCAGCGAAGGTGTTCGCCAGATGGATGCATGACCATCGGGTCTTTTCGCCGGCAAGCCGGCTCCTACCGGTGAGGCGCAGGCCAGGCCATTTCCGTGTAGGAGCTGGCTTGCCAGCGAAGGCGTTCGCCAGATGGATGCACGACCATCGGGTCTTTTCGCCGGCAAGCCGGCTCCTGCAGGTGAGGCGCAGGCCAGGCCATTTCCGTGTAGGAGCTGGCTTGCCAGCGAAGGCGCCGGCCAAGTGGATGCACCAGCGCGGGCAACGCCCCTCTTGCGGCCACGCCCGGGAACCCGGAAGCTGGGCGCCTCAGTTTTTTTTCGGAGAGACCCCGCCTTGGATTGGCAGACCCTGCTCAACCGCGAACGCCTCGGAAAGCCAGTGCACAGCCCGGAAGAACTTGGCCGTAGCCCTTTCCACAAAGACCATGACCGCATCATATTTTCCGGCGCCTTCCGCCGCCTGGGGCGCAAGACCCAGGTGCACCCGGTGTCCAGCAACGACCATATCCACACCCGCCTGACCCACTCCCTGGAAGTCAGCTGCGTCGGTCGCTCACTGGGCATGCGCGTCGGCGAGACCCTGCGCGGCGCCCTGCCCGACTGGTGCGAGCCCAGCGATCTGGGGATGGTGGTGCAATCTGCCTGCCTGGCCCACGACATTGGCAACCCGCCTTTCGGTCACTCCGGTGAGGACGCCATCCGCCACTGGTTCCAGCAGGCCGCCGGGCGTGGCTGGCTGGATGCAATGAGCGAGGCAGAACGCCAGGACTTCCTCAATTTCGAAGGCAATGCCCAGGGTTTCCGGGTCTTGACCCAGCTTGAATATCATCAGTTCGACGGAGGTACCCGGCTGACCTACGCCACCCTGGGTACCTACCTGAAATACCCCTGGACCGCGCGCCATGCCGACTCCCTGGGCTACAAGAAGCACAAGTTCGGCTGCTACCAGAGCGAACTGCCACTGCTGGAACAGATCGCCCACAAGCTGGGCCTGCCACAACTGGAGGAACAGCGCTGGGCGCGGCACCCGCTGGTGTACCTGATGGAGGCTGCGGACGACATCTGCTACGCCCTGATCGACCTTGAAGACGGCCTGGAAATGGAGCTGCTGGAGTACGCCGAAGTCGAGGCGCTGCTGCTGGGACTGGTGGGCGACGACCTGCCGGAAACCTATCGCCAGCTGGGCCCGGGGGATTCTCGTCGGCGACGCTTGGCGATCCTCCGGGGCAAGGCCATCGAACACCTGACCAACGCCGCCGCCCGGGCCTTCGTCGAACAGCAGGACGCCCTGCTGGCCGGCACCCTGCATGGCGACCTGGTGGAGCATATGCACGGCCCGGCCAAGCGTTGCGTGCTCAACGCCAAGGACATTGCGCGCAAGAAAATCTTCCAGGACAAACGCAAGACCCTGCACGAGATCGGCGCCTACACCACCCTGGAGATCCTGCTGAACTCCTTCTGCGGCGCAGCGCTGGAACAGCATGGCGGCAAAACCCCGTCGTTCAAGAACCGACGGATTCTCGATCTGCTGGGCAACAACGCACCAGATCCACACTGGCCGCTGCACACCTCGTTCCTGCGGATGATCGACTTCATCGCCGGCATGACCGACAGCTACGCCAGCGAAATGGCCCGGGAAATGACCGGGCGCTCAAGCCCGCAGTAACCCTTGGAACTCAAGCGCCTGACCACTGCGCCAGGCGCTTGATATGTCCTGCGACATCCAATCCAGCACTAAGGGATTCCCCTACCCCCAGCAGTCGACGCACCCGCCTTCAAACTAATGACGAGTGGGCCTTCACTGGGAAAACACTGAGAAAAACATAGAAATAGTTCGGCATTACGTATCTAAGGAAAACCCTTATCAACAATGATCAAACTAGATAATCAAGAAATAGAGCAACCACTCAGTTAATGAAACCAACTAGCAAAACTCAAAATAACTCTGGTTCGAAATAACTGCATGCAATCACAGAATTAAACACCTCATTGATCATTCAACCAAACATCCTACCTTTCAAAAATCCACACTCCTCGCTACACCCCTTGCCAATCAAGGACACCGCTCAAACTTTGTTAGCCTTCTATGCATTTACAATTTACGTACAAATTGAGTTTTTAGTTTCAGATAGTCTCGATTTCAACAGGATATTTCCCCGCTAGCCGCCCCCTCCGGAAATTAATTTTGCTCTGCGCTGTAACGTTTCCAACTCAACCCACTCAACCCTTTTGTCATACCTGAATTTGCACTGACTTACCCGGCACTTACTCAGGAACTGTCACTCTCGCGCACTTGAACACTGACCCATCGATATACATATCGACGGCACCTCATGTTCACAGAGCAGAACTAAAAGCGACGTACTACTTGAGCCCCATGACCGGCCTCCTGGTTGTTCGTCACTTGGTCTTTTTTACAGTAAGGATGCCAAGTGCCCTATTCATTACGCACTGACCGCTCCCTTCTCACCCACACCAGCGGCTGGTGCCTGGGACTGCTGCTTGGCCTGACCTACTTGCCGTCAGCCTTGGGCGACGACCTGCAACCAGGACAGGAAGCTCTGCGCCTGCAGCAGCAACAGCAACGAGACCTGCAACAACTGCAACTGGAACAGCGCCAGCGGCAGATGCAGCGTGGCAGTTTCAGCAGCACCCCTGCCACCCCGAGCCTGCCGGAACAAACCACTAGCGATACGCGTTGCTGGCCCTTCAGCGGCACCCGCATTGGCGGCGTCAGCCTGTTCAGCAAAACCCGGCTCAACGACTACATCAAGCCATACGTGGCACCCTGCATGGGGGTCAATCAGATCAACCAACTGCTGGCGGCCATCACCCGTTTCTATGTCGAAGCCGGCTACATCGCCAGCCGCCCGTACCTGGCCAGCACCCCGGTGGCCGGACACAGCCTGGATATCCTGATAGAGGAAGGCTACGTCGAAGCCATCGAGCTGGCTGACCAGAGCCTGCCAGTCTCCTTGCGCGGAGCGTTCCCGGGCATGCTCGGCGAGCCCCTGAACCTGCGGGACCTGGAACAGGGCCTGGACCAGTTGAACCGCCTGCGCTCCCTGGACCTGACCGCCGACATCGCTCCCGGCAGCGAACCTGGAGCCTCGCGGATCATTCTGCGTTCGCGCAGCAGCGCTGCCCGTTGGGGGCTTGGGCTCGGCGTGGATAACCTCGGCAGCGCCGGCACCGGCCGTGATCGGCAATCGGTCAACCTCAACTTCGACAGCCCACTGCAAATCAACGACGCGCTGAACCTGAACTACAGCGACACCCTCAACCACGGCCCGCGCTACAGCCGCAGCAGCAGCCTGTTCTATTCGGTGCCCTACGGTTACTGGACCTACAGCCTGTTCGCCAGCCACGTCGAATACCGCGCGCCGCTCAAGCTGGCTCGCACCACCCTGTACAACAGCGGCCGTACCGACATGGTCAGCGGCCGCGCCGACCGGGTGCTGTGGCGCGATCAGAGCCACCAGCTCAGCGCCAACCTGCAACTGGCCTACAAGGACGTCGACAGCTACCTGCAAAAAGCCCACCTGCAGATCCAGAGCCCTACCCTGACCGTGGCCGAGGCCGGGCTCAACCTGTTCTGGCTCAACAGCGCGGTATGGAACCTGGATGTCAATTACGCCCAGGGCCTGACCTGGTTCGGTGCCGACCGTGATTCGCAGCAGGTGCAGCGCAACCTGCCCCAGGCGCAATTTCGCAAGTACCGCGCGGGTCTCAGCCAGTGGCGCAATGGCCAGTGGGGCGCACAGCGCTGGCAGTGGCAGAGCCAGTTGTCCCTGCAGTACAGCCCGGACCCGTTGCCGGCTATCGAACAGCTGTTGGGCACCGACGATTCGGCGGTTCGCGGCTACCGCGTAAACAGTGCCTCCGGCGCCATCGGCGGGGTCTGGCGCAACACCCTGCGCCTGCCGCTGAGCAACGATTTGCCAGTGAAGATCACCCCACGCCTGGGCCTGGACAACGGCTGGATCAAGGCCAAGCACGGAGCCCAAAGCCAACACCTGAGCGGCGCCAGCGCCGGAATCAACCTGGCCTGGAAAAACCTCCAGCTCGACCTCGACTACCAACGCAGCCTGAACACCCCGGAACACTTTCGCCCGGAACCGGAAGTCTGGCTGGCCAGGATCAGCCTGCAGATTTGACCCACCGCTGCTTAGCCTGAATCAACCGACGAACCTGAGCACCACGCGCCGTTGCACCCGATAAAGCAACGCTCGGCTCACCCACTTAGAACGAGGTTCTCATGCCTGACAACACTCATAGGTTTCACCTTTCACCCCAGGGTACATTGCGCTGGACCATCGCCGGCCTGCTGCTGGCGTCCCATCTGCCCCTGGCGCTTGCCGGCGGGATCACCGTGGTGGAAGGCCCCGGCGGCACCCCGATCCTGCAAAACCAGGGCGGCGTGCCCATCGTCAATATCGTCGCGCCCAATGCCGGCGGCCTGTCCCATAACCAATTCATCGACTACAACGTCGGGCAGCAGGGTGTGGTACTGAACAATGCCTTGCAGGCCGGGCAGTCGCAACTGGCCGGGCAACTGGCGGCCAACGCGCAGTTCCAGGGCCAGGCGGCCAGCGTGATTCTCAACGAGGTGATCAGCCAAAACGCCTCGCAACTCAACGGTGCCCAGGAAATCTTCGGCCGTGCCGCCGACTTCGTGCTGGCCAACCCCAACGGTATCTCGGTCAACGGCGGCAGCTTCATCAACACCCCGAACGCCAGCCTGGTGGTCGGTCGCCCGGAACTCCAGGACGGCAAGTTGCAAGGACTCAACACCCAGGGCGCCCAGGGCCAGTTGAATATCCACGCCGGTGGACTGCGTAATGCCGAAGGTTCAATCAACCTGATCGCGCCACGTATCGACAGCAAGGGCGAGCTCAAGGCCCGCGACCAGTTGAATGTGACCGTCGGCCGTAACCAGCTGGACTACCCCAGCGGCAAGGTCCTGAATGTCGATCCGAGCAGTCGCACCCAGGAGCAACGCATCGACGCCAGTCTGTTCGGCGCAATGCAAGCCGGACGGATCAACATCGTCAGCACCGCCGAAGGCGCCGGAGTGCGCGTCGGCGCGGTCCAGGTGGACGGTCGTGACGGGGTCAAGCTGAGTTCCGCCGGCGACCTCGACATCCGCGGCCAGGCTGTGGACAACAGCCTCGACGCCATCCGCGCCGGCGTTCGCAGCCAGGGCGATATCGAGCTGCACGGAGCCAAGGATCTGACCCTGGCAGCTACCGATGTCAGCGGCCGCAACGTCAAGCTCGATGCTGGGCGCAACCTGACCCTGAGCAGCATCGAAAGCCGCAAGCTCCAGGAAAAACGCCAACAGTGGGACAAAAGCACTATCGGCATTACCTGGGAAACCTACGACCGCACCGAGACCGACAGCGACACCCGCCAGCACGGAAACAAGGTGGTGGCACAACACGATGCTGAGCTGAATTCCGGTGCCCATACAGAAATCCAGGGCAGCAGCGTCGAAGCCGGTAATCGCCTGAAAGCCAACAGCGGCGGCGATCTGCGGCTGACGGCAGCCACCGAAACCCACACCCAGCGCGACCAGGGCCAGCATCGCAAGCACCTGTGGAAGGAGAACTGGGACACCGCCAGCAGTGAGCAACGCAGCGTCACCAGCCAACTCAAGGCCGGCAGTCAGCTGAAACTGAGCAGTGAGCAAACGCTGCAACTGCAAGGTGCCGATCTGCACAGCAAAGGCGACATTGAGCTGGCCGCGAAGGACGTCGACATCAACAGCGCCAGCCGTCAACAGAGCCAGAGCAACCAGCGTTACTCCGGCGACCTGGTGGGTGGTGGTTTCTTCGGCAAGAACGCCGACGGCGACCAGGGCAAGATCGAAAACCAAGGCAGCAAGGTCAATGCCGACGGCAAGCTGATCGTCCGCGCCGACAGCGTCCGCGTCAGCGGCAGCCAGGTCCGCGGCGGTACCGAGGCCAGCGTCGTCAGCGACAAGGGCTCACTGACCATCGATGGCGTGCAAGACACCTCCCACAGCAACAACCACAGCAAAGACAGCAAGTTCTTCGGCATCGCCAAGGACGAGAGCCGCCAGCAGAACAAGGGCAGCAGCACCGTCAGCAGCCAACTGCGCTCGGACAGCAACCTCAAGTTGCACAGTGCCGAGGACCTGACCATCAGCGGCTCCCAGGTCACTGCCAAGGGCCACCTCGACGCCAGCGCCGACGGCACCGTCAAAGTCGCGGCAGCCGAAGATACCCAACACAGCAACACCAGCACCCAAACCCGCGGCTTCGACGCTTACGCCAAGGAAAATGCCCCGGGCACCACTCAGTACCGGGCCGGCGTGCGCTACCAGGATGAACAGCGCAACGAGAGCACTGACAGCACCCGACAGCAGGCCTCCAGCCTCAGCGGCGGCACCCTGGCGGTCAGCGCCGGCGCCGATCTGCGTGTCGAGGGCAGCAACCTGGCGGCAACGGCTGGCGATGTCAGCCTGAGCGGGAAGAATGTGCAGTTGCTGGCTTCGGACAACACCCAAGAGAAACGCAGCGACAGCACCACCACCGGCGGCGGCTTCTACTACACCGGCGGCCTGGACCGGGCCGGCAATGGCGTGGAAGTGGCTCACAACAGCAGCCAGGACAGCAGCAGCAAGACCACCGCCCAGACCAGCAGCGTCGCCGCCAGTGGCAACCTGACCATCAATGCCGGCAACCGTCTGAGCACTGAAGGTGCCCAGGTCAAGGCCGGTGGCGCGCTGCAAGTCAACGCCGCCGAGATCGATAACAAGGCCGCGCACAACAGCGAAAGCAGCCAGCACCAGGAGAACAACTGGGCGGTGGATGTCGGCGCCAATGTCGAATACAAGGGTGTCACCCGGCCGATCGAGAAAGCCATCCAGGGCGTGGCACAGCGCAAGTTCCACCAGCCCGGAGTGCTTGATGCCCTGGAACAACCCAACATCGGGATCGATGTGGATGTCAGCCACCAGAACCGCCAGCGCAGCGAAAGCACCAGCAATGCCGTGGTCAGCCAGTTGAGCGGCGGCCAGGTCGACGTCAAGGTCGACGGACAACTGCGTGATCAAGGCACCCAGTACAGCGCCACCGACGGCGCCGTGAAGATCAGCGCCGACAGCCTGCTGGCCAGTGCCGCCAGCAATACCCACAGCAGCAGCGAACAGGCCGTGGACGCCAAGGCCGGCGTACGGGTCTACACCAATACCGGTGAGGACCTGAATATCCGCGGCAGCGGTGCTGGCGGCAGCAGCACCGTCACCAGCAGCAGCGAAAAAGCCCAGGTGGGCAGCTACGCTGGCAGCCAAGGCGTGGACATCAAGCTCGCGGGCGACGGGCGCTTCGAAGGCAGCCAGTTCAATGGCGGCCAAGCCGGGGTGAACATAAAGACCGGTGGTGAGCTGGCGCTGAACCAGGCCAATGACCGCCAAAGCAGCAGCAACTCCAGCTTGCGTGGCGATGCCTCGCTGAGCCTGGGCACGATGCCAGGCAGCAGCGGTACCAACTTCAACCTCGGCGCCGGGCTGCAACTGGATCACAAGACCCTGGACCAGCAGGACAGCCAAGCGCGAGTTGCCAGTATCCAGGGCCAGGGACCGATTCAGTTGCACAGCGGCGCCGGCATGACGCTGCAGGGCACACAGATCGGCAACGCCGCGCGCCCCACCGGCGATATCAGTCTGAACGCCGGTGGCAAGCTCGACTTGCAGGCCGCAGTCGACACCCACAGCAGCCAGGGCAGCAACCTGGGCGGTGGCCTCACGGCAGGTGGCGGCAAAACCAGCAGCGAACAAAGCAGTGGCAAGAGCGCCAACTTCAGCGCCAACTTCAACATTGGCCGGGTCTCTGAAAATGACCAGAGCCAGCACGGCGGCCAACTCTATAGCCAGGGCACGGTCCTCCTGGGCAGCGCCGCCAGCGGCGACAGTGCGATTCACTTGCAGGGCACGCGGATCGACGCCGCCAAGGTGGTCCTGGATGCAGCCCAGGGCGGCATCTATCAGGAGTCGGCGCAGTCCACCCTGGCCCACAACAACTGGGGCCTGAACTTGGGCGCAGGGGCAAACCTGGGCAAGACCACCCTGGCCGATGCCGGTGAACACGACTCGCCGAAGATCGACCGCGGGATCAATGCCCGGGTCAAGATCGACGTCGACCAGCGTCAGAGCACCACCCAGCACAACAGTCTGATCAAAGCCGATCAGGTGACCTTCAACAGTGCCGGTGACGTGCATCTGGCCGGTGCCCGCATCGACGCTCAGCGAGTCGACGGGGTGATCGGCGGCGACCTCAATGTCGAAAGCCGTCAGGACCAGTCGCGCAGCACCCAGGTCAATATCGACGCCAAACTGGACGTGGCAAAAAACCAGCCGGGCCTGGTGAGCAAGCTGAGCAAACCTACCGGCCCGCTCAAGGACAGCTTGCAGGCCAAGGCCGAGAAAGGCTTCGACAAGCACCGCGAGAAGCTGGAAAACGCCGTCGACAAGGGCGTGGACAAACTCAGCTCGGCCAAGGACACAGTGGTTGCCAAGGCCAGCGACGCCAAGGAGCGTCTGGGTGAGAAACTCAGCCGCAGCGGCAGCTACGATGTCAATCCGGAGCCCCGTGGCGCCTTCGGCAATGGCGTGGACAAGGCCAAGAACTACCTGGCCGATAAAGCCGACGCCGTGGGTAATCGTTTCTCCAGCCTGAAGGAGCGCTTCTGGCCAAAAACCAGCGACAGCTACTCGGTCAGCGAGAAGAACAGCACCGGCAGCCAGGTGGCCAACACTGCCGAAGGCGTGCTGTTCGGCGACAAGAGCGGCAAGACCTCATACACCCCGACCTTGAACCTGAGCTTCAGCCACGCGGGCAAGAACAGCGTGGAGCAAGCCTCGGGCATCAGTGGTCAACAAGGAGTCAACCTGCGGGTGAACGGCGCAACCCAGCTCACCGGTGCACGCATCGGTGCCAGCGAGGGCCATGTCGAACTGGGCGGTTCCAAGGTCAGCAGCACGGCCCTGGCCGGTTCGGACTATCGCGTCGACGCCGGGGTCAACCTGTCGAAATCCCCGGTCAACGTAGCGCTGGCCAGCGGTACCGAACTGACCCGCAAACAGGACGACGCCACTCAAAAGGACCAGTTGTTCAACCTGGGCCCGCTGCGTGTCGGCGGCCATAGTGACAGTCAACTGCTGCAAGCCGGCATCGACCAGCAAACACCATGAGGCCTGGGCCGCCCTCCTGTTCGGAGGGCGGCCTTGAGTGGCCTGCGCCAACTGTTCTGACGACTCCTGACCGCGGCCGGATAGCCGCCCCGCCCTCTTCTACTTCCCTTAACTGCCAACTGACTGTAATCCCTCCCCTTATTCGTTGTAAGACCTGTCTTAGATTGGGACTTTCAGCACTTTGGCAATTATATCTTCCCCATCGGCTGAGCTACTGTCTGGGCCTTCTATTTATTGGCAGGAAACCAGTATGGGCTCAGTACTTATCGTCGATGATCATCCCGTCATACGCCTGGCCATTCGTATTCTGCTGGAACATGAAGAATATAAAATCGTCGGTGAAACCGATAACGGAGTCGATGCGCTGCAAATGGTCAGAGAATGCGAACCGGACCTGATCATCCTCGACATCTGTATCCCCAAGCTCGACGGACTGGAGCTTCTGGAACGCTTCAGTAACATGCCAAGACCCCCGCACACCCTGGTTCTTACAGCCCAGTCCGCGGCCTTGTTCGCCAATCGCTGCATGCGCGCCGGAGCCAGCGGCTATGTCTGCAAACAAAAGGACCTGAGTGAACTGCTCAGCGCCATCAAGGCGATCTGCAGTGGCTACAACTACTTTCCCAGCCAGGCGCTGCAAGTCGATCGAACGGGTCATGGCTTAACTTTAGAGTTGGCACAATTCAATTCGTTAAATGATCGCGAATTGATGGTCCTGCAACTTTTTGCCATGGGCCAGACCAATAATAAAATTGCCAGCGGCATGTTTCTCAGCAATAAAACCGTCAGCACTTACAAGAAACGCATCATGCAAAAAATGGCAACCACCTCGATGAGTAAACTGGTGGATATGGCCAAGCGCAATGAGTTGATATGAAGCGCACGCACGCCATACCGTTGCCCTGCCGGAAGCACCGACGATGACCAACGCCCTGCTACACCCTTTGTGCGTCATTGCCCTGTTGCTCGGCGCTGTGCAGATCGCCTGGCTGTACCGACAGCTGCACCAACGTCGAAAGGCGCTACAGGCACTTGGGCAGACGGTCGCGACCCTTGATGCCGGCAAACAGCAGGCCGAACAGGCCAATCAACTCAAAGGCCAGTTCCTCGGTCACCTCGGCCACGAAATTCGTACACCGCTGAATGCCTTCATCGGCCTGCTGGAACTGGTGCTGCAACGCACTGCGGCCAATAGCCAAAATCACGCCTCACTGCAATTGGCCCTGAACGCCGCCAACGACCTGCGGGAATTGCTTGGGGACCTATTGGACATCAGCCGAATCGACTCCGGACACCTGCAACTGACCCCGGCATGGGTCAGCTTGCGGGACAGCGTCGATGCGGTGGTCGGGGTGTTCCAGGCCCTGGCCCAAAAGAAGCATCTCAACCTGAACCTTGAGTTCAATGCACCGATCCCTGAACCCCGGGTGCTGATCGACGCCCTGCGTTTCAAGCAAGTGCTGGGCAATCTGCTGAGCAACTCGATCAAGTTCACCCACCAGGGTGCGATTGAGATCAGGCTGCAGCTGCAGCCGGCGGCGCGTGCGGATTACTTCGACCTGCAATTGCAGGTGCTGGACAGCGGTATCGGCATCCCCGAGCAAGAGCGCCAACGCCTGTTACAACCCTTTGCCCAGGCTGACCCAGGCAGCCAGTCGCCCAGGGACAGTGCCGGGCTGGGACTGCCCATCAGCCACCAGCTGTGCCAGAAAATGGGCGGCAGCCTGAGCCTGCATGGCCGCGCCGGCCCTGGCAGCGAAGCGCGGGTCAGGCTGACCCTGGCCGGCCAGATGGCTCTCGTCTCGGCGGAAGAAGAACCCATGCCGCAAGTGACTCACCTGCCTCTGGATGTACTACTGGCAGACGATCACTCCGCCAGCCTGATGCTGTTGCGGGAGCAGTTGGAGTATCTCGGGCACCGGGTCACCTGCGCCGAGGACGGGCTGCAGGCCTACGAGTTATGGCGCGAAGGTGATTTCGACCTGCTGATCGTCGACTGCAATATGCCCGTAATGGATGGCTATCAACTGGCCAAGGCCATCCGCCAGAGCGAACAGTTCGAACTACGGCCTGCCGTCACTCTGTTCGGTTACAGCGCCGACCACGCACCTCAGGCTCTCCAGCGGGGCCTGAACGCCGGCATGCACGATTGCCTGTGCAAACCCCTGGGCCTGAATCTGCTGAGCCACAAACTGTCTACGCTCAAGCCGCTGCCCAGGGCAGACAGCTTCAGCATCGCGACCCTGGTTACCTTGACCCGTGGCGAGCCGCTGTTCGCCCAACGCATGCTCAATGAGCTGGTCCGGTGCTGCACCGAAGATCGCCACTTGCTGGGACTGATCCCCACCAGCGATCCCATGGCCCTGGTGACACTGGCCCACAAGATCAAGGGATCAGCGTTGATGGTGGGCGCCGACGCCTTGCATGCCGCCTGCGAAACCCTGGAACAGGCAAGCCTGGACGACGTCGGAATCGAGCTGATCAGCGCCGCCGTGCAGACCCTGGATCTAGCGCTGGTACGGTTTGTCCAATCCCTGCATCGCCACCTCAATCATCCTGAATAGCCCTCCTTGGCCACTCAACCCGGTATTGCTCAGTCTCACGGATCCGGGACGACTTACCCTCTTGTCAGGAAAATATCAAAAGGCCAGTATTGCCCCCGCCGTCAGTCACATCCACGCAACCCGTGCCAACGAGGTCCTCAATGCCTCGATCCCGGCAAGGCCAAGGTAGGAACTGCCTGCCTTAAACTATGCTTGGGGCCTGAGCCATGCCCATGTGTCTTTGGAGAGAATTGGAATGCCAAGCACGCCAGCGCCCGTACAACGTCGCTTTCCGCTGCATATCCATATCAGTGCGATGTTTACCCTGCTGCTGCTCCTGACTGGTGTGGTGCTGGGCATCTACCACTACCAGCAGACCACGCGCATCATCCTTGGCAGCAGCGAAAAACTTTTCCAGCGTATTGAACAGGATGTGCGCAGCGACCTGAGGTCCACCTACGAGCCCATGCGCCACCTGCTCAGCCTGCTGGCGGTTGCTCCAGCGGCCCAGGCGCCGGATCTGGTACAACGCCTGGCCCTGCTCAGGCCCTTCAGCCAGGCACTGATGGACAACCCGGACCTGGCCTCGTTGTACCTGGGGTATGCCAATGGTGACTTCTTCATGGTGCGGCCATTGCGTAACGCCGCGCTCAGGGACAAGCGCCAGGCCCCGGAGAACAGCGCCTACGAAGTCTGGAGCATCGAGCGCGATGCCAGCACGGGCAAGCTCCACTCACAATCGCTGTTCTATGACGCCGAGTTGTCACTGATCGATCGCCTGGAGCATCCCGACGAGCGCTACGATCCGCGAACCCGCGACTGGTTCTCCAACGCTCGGGGGGGCGCCGACCAGATCACTACCCGCCCCTACGTGTTTTATTCCACCCTCAATGTCGGCACCACCCTGGCCCGGCGCAGCGGCAAGATGGCAGTGATAGCCGCCGACCTGACCCTGGAACAGCTGTCCTCGACCCTGGCCAAACACCGGGTCACCCCTGCCACCGAAGTCGCTCTGCTGGATGACCTGGGCAACGTCGTGGCCTATCCCGACAGCCACAAGCTATTGCTGGAACAACGCACTGCACGCCTGATCCGGGGCGACGATCTGAACCCGGCATTGAGTGCCCTGTTGCACGGCCAGACCGCCGACGGCCACTTGCAGGTGCTGGGACGCAACTGGATAGTCGCCAGCAGCCATATCGCCGAGGGTGGCCCCGGCGGGCTGCAACTGGCATTGCTGGTGCCCGAGGACGAACTGCTGGCCGATGCCTATCGCCTGCGCTGGCAAGGCGCACTGATCACCCTCAGCACCTTGCTGCTGTGCCTGCCCCTGGGCTGGTTGATCTCGCGCATTCTGGTGCGGCCGCTGCGCACCCTGGTGCGAGAGGCCGACGCCATCCGCAGTTTCGACTTCGACTACCCGGTGTCACGTCGTTCGCCAGTGCTGGAGGTGGATCAACTGAGCGTTTCCATGGCCCTGATGAAAGACACCCTGGCCAGTTTTTTTGAAATCAACGCCAGCCTGTCTGCCGAAACCCGTTTTGATCCACTGCTGCAACGGGTGCTGTTCGAGACGGTGAAAATCGCCCAGGCCCAGGCCGGCCTGATCTACCTCTGTGAAAGCAAGGGCTCGCGCCTGGAACCCCACGGCCTGATCATTGACGGCCAACCCCAGGACCTGCCGCTGTTCAACATCTCTACCCAGGACCTGAGCGACCCAGAAACCCCTGACTGGCTGCAACAACTGGCCAGCAGCGACAACGTGGTCACTACCCTGGGCTTCGAACAGGCGGGGAATCTGCAACCTGTGCTATTGGCGCTCGACAGCCCCAGTGCGCATCTGCTGGGAATCCGCCTACGCAACCGGCATAACGAGACTGTCGGAATGCTCCTGCTATTTCTGGTGGACAGTGGCGCCGAAGCGGATCTGGACAAACTCAGCGCAGACCGCATCGCCTTTATCCAGGCGGTGTCCGCCACGGCCGCGCTGTGCATCGAAAGCCAGCGCCTGCAGAACAAGCAAAAGCAGTTGCTGGACTCGTTCATTCAGTTACTGGCTGGAGCCATCGACGCCAAGAGTCCCTACACCGGCGGCCACTGCCAGCGGGTACCGGCCCTGACCCTGATGCTGGCCGAGGCCGCCGCGGCCAGCCAGGACCCGAGGTTTGCCGCCTACCAACCCAGCGAAGACGAGTGGGAAGCCTTGCACATCGCCGCCTGGCTGCATGATTGCGGCAAAGTCACGACGCCTGAATACGTGGTGGACAAGGCCACCAAGCTGGAAACTCTCAACGACCGGATCCACGAGATCCGCACCCGCTTCGAAGTGCTCAAGCGCGATACCTGGATCGACTACTGGCGGGCCCTGTCCCAAGGCGCCGAGGAAACCCTCCTGGCAGCCGAACGCGAGACCTGCCTGCAGGCCCTGGATGAGGATTTTGCCTTTGTCGCCCGCTGTAACCTGGGAGTGGAATTCATGGCCGAGGCCGATCAACAGCGGCTGCAGAAGATCGCCCTGCGCACCTGGAGCCGGACCCTGGACGATCGCCTGGGGGTGTCCTGGGAGGAAAACCAGCGTCAGGAACGCCTGCCGGCACCCAGCCTGCCAGTCATGGAGCAGCTCCTGGCCGACAAACCCGAACATCTGCTGGAGCGCAAGACTGCGGAAATCTTTGCCACGGACAACCCCTGGGGCTTCAAGCTCCAGGTACCCGTGCACAAGTACAACCGAGGCGAGCTGTACAACCTGAGCATTCCCCGAGGCACGCTCACCGCCGAAGAGCGCTATGTGATCAACCACCACATCGTGCAGACCATCATCATGCTCGAACACCTGCCGTTCCCCAGCCACTTGCAGAACGTAGCGGAGATCGCCGGCGGCCATCACGAGAAAATGGACGGCAGCGGCTACCCGAAACAGCTCAAGCGCGAACAGATGAGCTTGCCGGCGCGGATGATGGCCATTGCCGACATCTTCGAGGCCCTGACCGCTGCTGACCGCCCCTACAAGAAGGGCAAGACCTTGAGCGAAGCGCTGAACATCATGGCCATGATGTGCCGTGATGCACATATCGATCCGGAGCTGTTCGAGCTGTTTATCCAGCAACGGATCTACCAGCAGTACGCCGAACGCTTCCTGACCCCGCAGCAGATCGACCCGGTGGATCAAGCGACCTTGCTGGACAAGGCCGGGTTGCGTGCCTGAAAGGTCAGCAGTCGCTCAAGCGCAGGAAGATTGCCGCCAGACGCTCGATACCAGCCTGGTCCTCAACGCCAAAGCGCGCGAGTTTGGGGCTGTCCAGGTCGAGTACGCCGATCAGCCGGCCATCCTTGACCAGCGGCACCACCAACTCGCTGTTGGAGGCGCTGTCACAGGCAATGTGCCCGGCAAAGGCGTGCACATCTTCCACTCGCTGAGTCTGCAGAGTCGCCGCTGCGGTGCCGCAGACGCCACGGCCGAAGGGAATTCGTACGCAGGCGATCTGCCCCTGGAACGGGCCGAGCACCAGCTCCTGGTTGCGATTGAGGTAGAACCCCGCCCAGTTCAGGTCGTCCAGCTGGCTGAACAGGAACGCCGAGAACTGCGCCGCGTTGGCGATGAAATCGCGCTCATCGGCCAACAGCGACTCCAGCTGGGCACACAACAGCCCGTAGCCATCCAGGCCTTGGCCGGTGCTTTGCAAATCAATCATGCTTTTTGCTCCAACAACTGCAAGCCCACCCAGTAGCGGGCAAATTGGTAGGCACAACGGCCATTACGGTTACCCCGACCCGTGGCCCAGCGCACTGCCAGGATGTCCAGGGCGTCGTCACGCTGCCAACTCAAGCCGGCCTTGCTCGCCAGCTCGCCGATCCAATGCTCCACCACATCGAGAAAGTGTTCCTGGGTGAACGGATAGAACGACAGCCACAGGCCAAAGCGGTCCGACAGCGCGATCTTGTCTTCCACGGCCTCGCTGGGATGCAACTCGCCATCGACGCGTTTCCAGTTCTCGTTGTCGCTTTCCTTTTCCGGCACCAGGTGCCGGCGGTTCGATGTGGCGTACAGCAGGACATTCTCCGGAGCCTGTTCCAGGGAACCGTCAAGTACGCTCTTGAGCACCCGGTAATCGCCCTCGCCGGACTCGAAGGACAGATCGTCGCAAAACAGTACGAAACGCTGGGGCAGCTTGACCAGTTGCTCCACCACCCGCGGCAGGTCCGCCAGGTGATCACGCTCGATCTCGATCAGGCGCAGGCCACCCTTGGCATGTTCGGCCAGCAAGGCCCGCACCAGGGAGGATTTACCGGTGCCACGCGATCCCCAGAGCAAGGCATGGTTGGCGGGCAGGCCGTCGAGGAACTGCTGGGTGTTACGTGCCAATTGCTCGCGCTGCTTGTCAACCCCGATCAGGTCGCTCAAGCGCATGTCCAGGCTGACTTCCAGGGGCAGCAGGAAGCCGCTGCGCCCCTCGCGCTGCCAGCGGGCCGCCAGACAGTGGTTCCAGTCGATGGCTTGGCGAAGGGCGGGCAACAGCGGTTCGATCCGGGCCAGGACCGCATCGGCACGTTCAAGAAATGCATTCAATCGGGCATCCACGACTTTTCCTCAGGCACGTTCAAGGTAATGATGCGGCACACAGACGAAACGCAGTCCTGATCCAGGGGTCTATCGCCTTATCAGCTGCTGCCAGGTCAAGCCGGCAACCAAAGATGATCAGCTATGCTTGCGCAGCGAAGGGAAACGAAAGTGGTTCAGCCCCCCATGGATATCAAGTTCACCAACCGCCTGTCCTATAAACAGGCCCGGCTCACCGTACTGGTGGGTTTCATTCTGGGGACCGCGCTCAGTCTGCTGCAAATCGGCATCGATTATGCCAGCGAAGACGCCTCCATCAATCGTGAAATCCACTCGCTGCTGGAAATCAGTCACAACCCGGCCTCGCGCATTGCCTACAACATCGATTCCGAACTGGCCCAGGAACTGACCCTGGGCCTGCTGCGCTCCCCGGCGATCATTCGCGCGCAACTGATCGATAACAACAATACCCTGCTGGCCAACGTCGAACGCCCTGCGCAACAAAGCCGCTACCGGGCCGTCAGCGACTTCCTGTTCGGCGCCGACCGGCAGTTCGAGGACCGCCTGTACCTCAGCCACCTGCCTGAGGAATCCCTCGGCACCCTGCACCTGGACGTGGACACCTACGCGTTCGGCAGCCGCTTTCTGCGTCGCGCCGAAGTCACCCTGATCAACGGTTTCGCCCGCAGCCTGATCCTTACCGGGATTCTCCTGGCGCTGTTCTACGTCATGCTGACCAAGCCTTTGGTAGGGGTTATCCGTGAACTCAGCAGCCGGGATCCGCGCAGTCCGAAACAGGCCAAGCTGGACTTCCCTCCCGGCCACGAGAACGACGAAGTCGGGGTACTGGTCAAGGTCGCCAACCAGCAATTCGAGATCATGGCCACCGAGATTCAGCAACGGCGCAACGCCGAGAACCGCCTGACCGAATACCTCGGGCAACTGGAGAACATCGTCTCGGCGCGCACCACCGAACTCAAGGCCAGCAACGCCCGGCTCAGCCAGTCCAACGAGGAACTGGAAGCCGCACGCCGCACCGCCCTGGACATGGCCCAGGCTCGCGCCGCGTTCCTGGCCAACATGAGCCACGAGATCCGCACGCCACTCAACGGCTTGCTGGGCATGATCGCCCTGTCCCTGGACAGCCCGCTGAACCCCGAGCAACGCCAACAGCTATCCATCGCTCACGACTCCGGCAAGGTCCTGGTGGAACTGCTCAACGATGTTCTCGACATGTCCAAGTTCGACGCTGGGCAACTGGAACTGGAGCGCATTCCCTTCGACCTTGGGGTGCTGGTGGAAGACACCGCCAACCTGCTGTCGCAGAACGCCGCGGCCAGCGTCGAACTGGCCTGCCTGATCGCCCCGGACTTTCCAGCATTGGTGCTGGGAGACCCGACCCGAGTGCGGCAGATTGTCAGCAACCTGTTGTCCAACGCCCTCAAGTTCACCCGCTTCGGTCGGGTCGATGTGCGCCTGAGCAGCTTGGGCGATGGGGTCCGCATCGAGATCTGCGACACCGGCATTGGCATCGCCCAAGAGGCCCAGGTGAAGATCTTCCAGCCCTATACCCAGGCAGGCGCCGGTATTACCCGCCAGTACGGCGGTACCGGCCTGGGACTGGCACTGACCAACAACCTGTGCGAAGCGATGAACGGGCGTTTGAGCATCAGTTCGGAAGTCGGCTTTGGCAGTCGGTTCTGCGCGGACCTGCCGCTGCCTTGCCACACCCCGAGCAGCGCTCCGCCCGCGCTGTCCGGCAAGATAATCGGCATCACCGACGCCGGTAGCGGCCTGGCTGAACTGCTGGGCTCCCTGCTACCGACCTGGGGGCTCGACTATCAGCGCTTCGATATCGAGGACTCCCTGGCCGGAGTGAACCCCGACCTGCTGATCACCGACTGTCCCGAATGCCTGTTTGGCCTGCGCCCGGCCATTACCGCACCGATCCTGCTGGTGACCGCCTATGGCAGCTTCCTGCCCAGCGAAGAGGCCAGTGCCCTGGCACCGCTGCAACAACAGGCCCGCCCGCTGGCGCGCAATGCCCTGTATCAAACCCTGCGCCGTGCGCTGCTGACGGAAACCATTACTCTCAACGACGCCCAACTGGAAATGCCAGTGCAGGTCCGGCGAGCCAATATACTGCTGGTGGAAGACAACCCGGTGAATCAACTGGTGGCCAAAGGCATGCTGAGCAAGCTCGGTTGCACAGTGACCGTAGCTGCCCACGGCGCCGAAGCCCTCAACCAGTTGGAGCACAATCACTTCGATCTGGTGTTGATGGACTGCAACATGCCGGTCATGGACGGCTACGAGGCCAGCCGGCAGATTCGCCGCAGCGGCCGCTGGCCGGACCTGCCGATCATCGCCCTGACCGCCAACGCGATGCCCGAGGAGCGCGAGCGTTGTCGTGCCGCCGGCATGAGCGACTACCTGGCCAAACCGTTTCGCCGTGAAGAACTGATTGCCTTGCTGGATCTCTGGGTACCGACTACGACAAAGCTCTGATCTGACGCAGCAGTTGATCAAGGCTGTCGTGCAATGGTTCCAGGCTGTTGAGATCGACCCCGCTTTCGCACAGCAGCACCGCCTTGAGCGGTGCTACCTGGTCGCGCAGAGCCAAACCCGCGTCACTCAAGCTCAAGTGCACTTCGCGCTCGTCGCGCGCGGAACGTCGACGTTGCACCAACTGCAACTGCTCCAGGCGCTTGAGCAGCGGCGTCAAGGTGCCGGAGTCCAGAGACAGGCGCTCTCCCAGGGCCTTCACCGTGGGCAAGGGGGGTGATGCGGCCTGCCACTCCCACAGCACCAGCATCACCAGGTACTGCGGGTAGGTCAGGCCCAGACGGTCGAGCATCGGCTTGTAGCCTCGGACCACGGCCCGCGAGGCGGCGTACAGCTTGAAGCACAGCTGGCTGTCGAGCCGCAGTGAATCCACGGACAGATCATTCATTTGAGCATGGCTTCAATCTCACGGCTCAGGTCCTGGGGTTTGGTCACCGGGGCGAAACGCTTGACCAGCTTGCCGTCCTGGCCGATCAGGAACTTGGTGAAGTTCCACTTGATGCCCTGGGAACCCAGAACTCCGGGCGCGCGCTTCTTCAACTGGACGAACAGCGGGTGGGCGTCGGCGCCATTGACCTCGATCTTCTTGAACAGCGGAAAGCTCACGCCGTAATTCAGCTCGCAGAACTCGGAAATCGCCCCTTCGCTGCCTGGCTCCTGCTTGCCGAACTGGTTGCACGGGAACCCCAGCACCACCAGGCCCTGGTCCTTGTAGGCCTGCCACAGCTCTTCCAGTCCCTTGTACTGGGGAGTGAAGCCACACTTGCTGGCGGTATTGACCACCAGCACGGCCTTGCCAGCAAAATCCGCCAGGGTCTTCTGCTCACCCTTGATGGTGGTGCAGGGAATCGTCAACAGCGCGTCGGTCATGGCAGTCACTCCATTCATGAGTAAGAAGCGATAAAAATAGCGCGCAACTAAATCGCGTGCAATTTAATCAATGGAAAGACGACTCCGAAGAATCGTCCTGATGCCTAGCGCGGCACCAGATCCAGGCACACCGAGTTGATGCAGTAGCGCAGACCGGTGGGCGGCGGACCGTCCGGGAACACATGACCCAGATGAGCGTCGCACTTTGAACAGACCACTTCGGTGCGGATCATGCCGTGGCTCGCGTCACGGATCTCGATCATCGCGCTGTCGGCGATGGGCTCGTAGAAGCTCGGCCAGCCACAACCGGAATCGAATTTGGCCTTGGCGTCGAACAGCGGCTCATTGCAGCAGATGCAGTGATAGACCCCATCGGTCTTGGTCCCGTTGTACTTGCCCGAGAAGGGCCGTTCGGTGCCCTTGAGCCGGCAGACGTTGTACTGCTCGGGATCGAGCATCGCCCGCCATTCTTCCAGGGTTTTCTCCAGCTTTTCCATGGTCCATCCTCTGCAACGGAAAAAGCCCGATCTGGATCTTTTCCACGGATCGGGCGGCACGTATGATTGCGCCTCGTCAGACGCCAGTCTGGCAGCCGCGTTACACCCATTCAAACGGATTTTGCCGCAGCCGGTGCGGGTTACAGCCCGGCATGACACGGCAGGATTCCCAGTACGGTAGTTCATCCTCCGCCTGGATCGTTCATTCTCGGGAACACATCGCCATGCAGGTCAGCAAATCGAACAAGCTCGCCAACGTCTGTTATGACATTCGCGGCCCAGTGCTCAAGCACGCCAAACGCCTGGAAGAGGAAGGCCATCGCATCCTCAAGCTGAACATCGGCAATCCGGCACCCTTTGGTTTCGAAGCGCCGGACGAAATTCTCCAGGACGTGATCCGCAACCTGCCCACTGCCCAGGGCTACAGCGACTCCAAGGGTTTGTTCAGTGCGCGCAAGGCGGTGATGCAGTACTACCAGCAAAAGCAGGTGGAAGGCATCGGCATTGAAGACATCTACCTGGGCAACGGTGTTTCCGAACTGATCGTGATGGCCATGCAGGCCCTGCTCAATAACGGCGATGAAGTGCTGGTCCCGGCTCCGGACTACCCGCTGTGGACCGCTGCGGTCAGCCTGGCCGGCGGCAACCCGGTGCACTACCTGTGCGACGAGCAGGCCTACTGGTGGCCGGACCTCGCTGATATCAAGGCCAAGATCACCCCGAACACCAAGGCCCTGGTAATCATCAACCCGAACAACCCGACCGGCGCGGTGTACCCCAAGGAAGTCCTGCTGGGCATGCTGGAACTGGCTCGCCAGCACAACCTGGTGGTGTTCTCGGACGAGATCTACGACAAGATCCTCTACGATGACGCCGTGCACATCTGCACCGCATCCCTGGCCCCGGACCTGCTGTGCCTGACCTTCAACGGCCTGTCCAAGTCCTATCGCGTAGCCGGTTTCCGCTCCGGCTGGGTGGCCATCTCCGGTCCCAAGCAGCATGCCCTGAGCTATATCGAAGGCATCGACATGCTGGCCAACATGCGTTTGTGCGCCAACGTGCCGAGCCAGCATGCGATCCAGACCGCACTGGGTGGCTACCAGAGCATCAATGACCTGGTGCTGCCGCAGGGTCGCCTGCTGGAACAACGCAACCGGACCTGGGAGTTGCTCAATGACATTCCCGGAGTCAGCTGCGTAAAACCCATGGGCGCGCTGTATGCCTTCCCGCGGATCGATCCGAAAGTCTGCCCGATCCACAACGACGAGAAGTTCGTCCTCGACCTGCTGCTCTCGGAAAAACTCCTGGTGGTACAAGGCACGGCCTTCAACTGGCCATGGCCGGACCACTTCCGCGTGGTGACGCTGCCACGGGTGGATGACCTGGAGCAGGCCATTGGTCGAATTGGAAACTTCCTCAAGTCCTACCGCCAGTAAACCCTAAAACGCAGTGCGATCCTTTTCCGATCGCACTGCGATTAATTCAGCAACACATCTTCACTGCCCTGCTCCATCCCCCTTCTATAAGCTTGCACTTTCCGTCACACCCACTGTCACAAGGCTTACAACCCGACCGGGTGGTCGCAGCGCCGGGCGATGGCTCATAGAGTTGCAACGCAAGCGTCTAGACTCGGCCTGTGCGACACAGTTTGAAATAGAAGCCGTATTGAATAGGCCGTTGCCGCACCTTATATAGCCCGCAGTACGCTACATATTTAGCTTGAGGAGATTTCTACAACCATGATGCGAATCCTGCTGTTTTTGGCCACTAACCTTGCGGTCGTGCTGATTGCCAGCATCACCCTGAGCCTTTTCGGCTTCAACGGGTTCATGGCGGCCAATGGGGTTGATCTGAACCTCAATCAGCTGCTGATTTTCTGTGCGGTCTTTGGTTTTGCCGGTTCGCTGTTCTCGCTGTTCATCTCCAAGTGGATGGCGAAGATGAGCACCAGCACGCAGATCATCACTCAACCGCGCACCCGCCATGAACAATGGTTGTTGCAGACCGTTGAGCAACTGTCCCGCGAAGCCGGTATCAAGATGCCCGAAGTGGGCATTTTCCCGGCCTACGAGGCCAACGCCTTCGCCACCGGCTGGAACAAGAACGATGCCCTGGTAGCCGTCAGCCAGGGCCTGTTGGAGCGCTTCTCGCCGGATGAAGTGAAAGCGGTGCTGGCCCACGAGATCGGCCACGTCGCCAACGGCGACATGGTGACCCTGGCGCTGATCCAGGGTGTGGTGAACACCTTCGTGATGTTCTTCGCGCGGATCATCGGCAACTTCGTCGACAAAGTGATCTTCAAGAACGAAGAAGGCCAGGGCATGGCCTACTACGTGGCGACCATCTTCGCCGAACTGGTCCTGGGCATCCTCGCCAGCGCCATCGTCATGTGGTTCTCGCGCAAGCGCGAATTCCGCGCCGACGAAGCCGGCGCCCGTCTGGCCGGTACCAACGCAATGATCAGCGCCCTGCGGCGCCTGCGTTCGGAACAAGGCCTGCCGGTGCACATGCCTGACACCCTGAACGCCTTCGGCATCAACGGTGGCATCAAACAGGGCCTGGCTCGCATGTTCATGAGCCACCCGCCGCTGGAAGAGCGCATCGACGCCCTGCGTCGTCGCGGCTGATCAGCTACACGGAAACACCCAAGAGGGCGACGCGAGTCGCCCTTTTGCATGAACGCAGAAAAAACCGGGTCAGCACCCGCCCTGCTTGTCCAAGCGATAGACCCTCTCCACCAGCCGGGTGACTCCAGCCTGAAGAAACTTCCAGCTTTCGCCGAGGATGTCGCGCTCCATTTCCACATCCAGGTGCCAGGCACCGCTCAGCCGCAATCTGACCTCATCATCAAGCACGGCAAACGGCGGCCCGTCCAACTGGGACTGGTCATAATCCAGGGTAATCAACAACCCCTTGCTGCCATCAGGCAGTAGGTCATTCAAGTGAGCGGTGTAGCGCTGGCGCATCTCGGGCGGCAAGGCGATCATCGCGGCACGGTCATACCAGGCTGCGCAACCAGTGATGTCCTCGGCTGTCAGGGCAAAGAAATCGCCGCACCAGAGCTGGAGCGACCCCTGAGCATAGACCTTGAAAGCCCCCTGCTGGCTGACCTGCGGTTGCAGGTTGTGCTCACGAAAGAAGTCCTCCACGGCCTTCTCCGTCAGTTCGACGCCCAGCACCTGATACCCCTGGTCGGCGAGCCAGATCAGGTCCAGGCTCTTACCACACAACGGCACCAGCACCCGGGTCTGCGCAGGCAGGCCCAGGGCCGGCCAATACTGCTGCAGATACGGGTTGACCTCTGCCAGGTGAAAGCCGATCTGATCGCTTTCCCAACGCCTTTGCCAAAAGTCCGCTTGCATGCCAAGTCCTTATAATTCGATCAAAAAGCCCTAAAACTTATATTAGATTTAGATCAATGATCTGATTGAAGATGGCGCATCTTAACCTTCAGGACCTCCTTCATGCTCCCCAGCCTGTTCATCTCCCATGGTTCTCCCATGCTGGCCCTGGAACCCGGCGCCAGTGGCCCCGCGCTCGCTCGCCTGGCAGCAGAGCTGCCACGACCCAAGGCTATTCTGGTGGTATCGGCGCACTGGGAAAGCGCGGATCTGCGGATCAGCTCCCATCCGCACCCGGAAACCTGGCACGACTTCGGCGGCTTCCCCGCCGCGCTGTTTGCCGTGCAATACCCGGCGCCGGGAGATCCCGAACTGGCGGCGCACGTGCTGGAGCTGCTCAAGGCTGATGGCTTGCCGGCGCAGCTAGACAGCCAGCGTCCGTTTGACCACGGCACCTGGGTGCCGCTGTCATTGATCTACCCACAAGCAGACATTCCCGTGGTTCAGCTATCGCTGCCCAGTCGTCAAGGGCCGGCCCTGCAGACCCGCGTCGGTCATGCCCTGGCCAGCTTGCGGGAGCAAGGCGTATTGCTGATCGGTTCCGGCAGCATCACCCACAACCTGCGGGAGCTGGACTGGCGTGCCGGCCCGGAAAGCATCGAACCCTGGGCCAAGGCTTTTCGTGACTGGATGATCGAGAAACTGACTGCCAACGATGAGGCGGCCTTGCATGACTATCGGCAACTGGCCCCCCATGCCGTACGCAGTCACCCCAGCGATGAACACCTGCTGCCGCTGTATTTCGCCCGCGGGGCGGGTGGCGACTTCAGTGTTGCCCACCAGGGCTTCACCATGGGCGCCCTGGGGATGGATATCTACCGGTTTGGATGATGATTCGCCGAGACGCCGGCGCCTGCAAGATCCTCACGCAGGAGCCGGCTTGCGGCGAACAGGGCGGCAGGGCAAATGACAGGCAAAAAAAATCCCCGAACCAGTCGGGGATTTTTATGTTCGATCAATCAGCCCGAGAGCGGATCAATCTTCGCGATAGCGACGCAGCTTCAGCTGCTTACCGGCAACACGAGTGTCCTTCAGCTTGGTCAGGAGCTTCTCCAGACCATCTTCCGGCAGCTCTACCAGCGAGAAGCTGTCACGTACCTGGATGCGACCGATCGCTTCACGTGCCAGGCCACCCTCGTTGAGGATAGCGCCCAGCAGGTTCTTGGCGGCGATACCATCACGCGCGCCCAGCGCGGTACGGCAGCGAGCACGGCCTTCAGCCAATGGAACCGGAGCGCGACGCTCACGGTCACCACGATCAGGACGATCACCGGAACGCTCTGGACGATCGCCACGCGGTGCATTGTTCGGCACCAGTGGACGCTCCTTCTCGATAGCAGCCAGGTTCAGTGCTTGACCGTTGGTAGCCTTGCGCAGCAGAGCTGCGGCCAGGGCACGCGGGCTGCAACCGATGTCAGCAGTCAGGCGATCCAGCAGTTCACCGTGGGTCGCTTCAGCGTCAGCCACCAGCGGCGACAGGCTGTTGGTCAGCTTCTTGATGCGCGCATCGAGAACAGCTTGGGCGTCCGGCAGGCGAACTTCGGCAACCTTCTGACCGGTTACACGCTCGATCACTTGCAGCATGCGGCGCTCACGTGGAGTCACCAGCAACAGCGCACGACCTTCGCGACCGGCACGGCCAGTACGGCCGATACGGTGCACGTAGGATTCCGGGTCGTACGGCATGTCCACGTTGAATACGTGGGTGATGCGCGGTACGTCCAGACCACGAGCAGCAACGTCGGTCGCCACAACGATGTCCAGGCGGCCATCCTTGAGGGAGTCGATCACGCGCTCACGTTGGTTCTGAGCAATGTCACCGTTCAGCGCAGCGGCTTTGTAGCCTTTGGCTTCCAGGGCACTGGCCAGATCCAGGGTCGCTTGCTTGGTGCGCACGAACATGATCAGGGCGTCGAAATCTTCAACTTCCAGCAGGCTCAGAACAGCAGAGGTCTTCTGGTCAGCGTGAACCAACAGGTGAGCCTGTTCGATCGCGGTAACGGTCTGGGTCTTGCTTTGGATCTTGACGTGCTTCGGATCGCGCAAGTGGCGCTCAGCGATGGCACGGATCGATTGCGGCAAGGTGGCCGAGAACAGTACGGTCTGGCGGGTTTCCGGCATGGCCTTGAAGATCACTTCCAGGTCGTCCATGAAGCCCAGCTTGAGCATCTCGTCGGCTTCGTCGAGAACCAGGTGGTTCACGGTGGCCAGTACTTTTTCGTCGCGACGCAGGTGGTCGCACAGACGGCCCGGAGTGGCGACAACAATTTGTGCGCCATTACGGATTGCTTTCAATTGTGGGCCCATCGGCGCGCCGCCGTAGACAGCCACAACAGTCACGCCCGGCATTTGCTTGGCGTAGGTTTCGAAAGCGGTTGCAACTTGCAGCGCCAACTCACGGGTTGGGGCCAGGATCAGAGCTTGCGGCTCGCGCTTGGACGGATCAATGCGGTGCAGGATAGGCAGGGCAAAGGCAGCGGTTTTACCGGTACCGGTTTGCGCCTGACCAATCATATCGTGACCGGCAAGGATGATCGGGATCGACTGCTGCTGAATAGCCGAAGGCTCTTCATAGCCGGTAGCGACTACTGCAGCGACAATATTGGGATGAAGTTCAAGAGCGGCGAAGCCGCCGATTTCCTGGGTCATGGGTCTGCCTCTAAGTGCATCCGCAAAGACCCATGCTCCAAAGCTGCGCATGCCGTGTAAGACTCAAGAGTCGCCCTGGCAGCTTTGTCGGCGGGGATTTGCGAAAACGATTGAATGAATGGATCGTCAAGGATAGTCCGCGCAGCGGACAAGCAGCCGAAGCTGACTTCGGGGAATTGCATCACCTATAACGTGGCCTGGCTAAAGGCCGGCGCGTACTATACCGGAATAACTCAAAAAAGGGAGTTTTATTTATCGGAAAATACCGCTGAACAGCCGATTGTCATGGGCTTTGCGCAGACTCGGACGACGGACTATTTTGCTCAGGCCTGCCGCTGTTGGTCGGAACGCTTAAACGGTTCACCTTTGTGCTTGAAACTGCTCTCTCAAACGTCCCTTTTGCCATCCAAGGAGCGCCTTCATGAATCAGCCCAGCGCCAGCCGTGTCAGCCGCGAGCAACGCGGCCATCTGTTCCTTATCGGCCTGGACCGGGTCGCTAAGCGCAATGCCTTCGACCTTGAGCTGCTCAATCAGCTGAGCCTGGCCTATGGCGAGTTCGAAGCCAGCACCGACGCGCGAATCGCAGTGGTGTTCGGCCACGGTGAACACTTCAGCGCCGGGCTGGATCTGGCCAATGTCGGCGCCGCCCTGGCTCAAGGCTGGCAGGCACCGCCCGGTGGCTGCGATCCCTGGGGGGTGTTCGCCGGACCACGGGTGAGCAAGCCCGTGATCGTCGCCGTGCAGGGTTACTGCCTGACCATCGGCATCGAGTTAATGCTGGCCGCCGATATCAACCTTTGCGCCAGCAACACCCGCTTTGCCCAGATGGAGGTGCAGCGCGGCATCTTTCCCTTCGGCGGCGCGACCCTGCGCCTGCACCAACTGGCCGGCTGGGGCAACGCCATGCGCTGGTTGCTGACCGGTGATGAATTCGATGCTCACGAGGCACTGCGGCTGGGGCTGGTGCAGGAAGTCATGGCCAGCGAGGACCTGCTGCCCCGGGCCATCGAGCTTGCCGAACGGATTGCCCGGCAGGCGCCGCTGGGAGTGCAAGCGACGCTGATGTCGGCGCGCCAGGCGCGCCTTGAAGGCGAGACGGCGGCCGCTCAGGGCTTACCGCCGTTGGTGCACAAGCTGATGAACAGCGAGGACGCCAAGGAAGGTGTACGGGCGATGATCGAGAAACGCCCTGGGGTCTTCAAGGGCTGTTGAAGGCCATGGCCGGCGGCGACCTTCGCCGGTAAGCCGGCCCCCTGCAACTGTTGTCTCAGGTGGCGGGGCGAATGGCCTTGATCAGAGCCTGCAGTGAGTAGCCCAGGCGTGGCGCCAGGGCTTCGGCCCGAGCAGTCAGCGCTGCCATGTCCAGTTCCTGATCCAGGTCGGACGGCACAATCAGAATCACGTTGCCCTCCTTCACCGGCAGCTCCCAGTAGTGCCGGTGATACAGCCCACGCAACAAGGCGGCCCCCAGAGGCCTGCCGTCATCGGTGGCCCATTGGTTGATCACCAGCCAGCCGCCCGGATTGAGGCGTTTCTGGCAGTTCTCCAGGAAGCCCCAGGCCAGATGCCCGACACCCGGGCCGACATCGGTATACAGGTCGACGAAGATCAGGTCGGCAGATTCGGCACTGTCCAGCAATTCCAGCGCATCACCGACTCTTATATAGAGGCGCGGATCATCGTCCAGCCCCAGGTATTCGATAGCCAGGCGCGGCACGTCGGGACGCAGTTCAATGGCCTCGACATCTTCCAGAGGCAGGAACTTCAGGCAAGCCTGGGTCAGGGTGCCAGCCCCCAGCCCGAGAAACAGCGCGCTCTCCGGAGCCTCATGGCACAGGGCACCGATCAGCATGGCCCGGGTGTAGTCGTATTCCAGCCAACTGGGATCGGCCGTGAACACACAGCTTTGCTCGATGGCGTCGCCAAATTCGAGAAAGCGGTAATCCGCCACTTCCAGCACGCGGATCATGCCGAACTCGTCGTGAACTTCGGCGAGCACACGCTCGACGCGCTCCTCAGTCATTTCATCTCCTAGTCGCGCGGGCCTGAATTCTTGCCGGCGCGAAAAACCAACCGCTCGGCAGCGAGCGGGAAAGGCGCGATTGTCGGCCAAGCGAGAGGAGCAGGTCACGTACTAATTTGCTGCTAACATGCCCCTCCCACCGTAAAGCACTCGAGTCCGCGATGAGCCAACCCTGGAGCCCCGATAGCTGGCGCGCCTTGCCGATCCAGCAGCAACCCCACTACCCCGACGCTGCGCATCTGCTGCAGGTCGAGCAAACCCTGGCCAGTTATCCTCCCCTGGTGTTTGCCGGTGAAGCCCGCGAGTTGCGCCGTCAGTTTGCCGAGGTCACCCAGGGTCGGGCCTTCCTGCTGCAGGGTGGCGACTGCGCCGAAAGCTTCGCCGAATTCTCCGCAGCGAAGATCCGCGACACCTTCAAAGTGCTGCTGCAGATGGCCATTGTCATGACCTTTGCCGCCGGTTGCCCGGTGGTCAAGGTTGGTCGCATGGCCGGCCAGTTCGCCAAGCCACGCTCGGCCAACGACGAGACCATCAATGGCGTGACCCTGCCGGCCTATCGCGGCGACATCGTCAACGGCATCGGCTTCGATGAAAAAAGTCGGGTGCCAGACCCGGACCGCCTGTTGCAGTCCTACCACCAGGCCACTGCCACCCTCAATCTGCTGCGGGCCTTCGCCCAAGGCGGCTTCGCCGACCTGCACCAAGTGCACAAGTGGAACCTGGACTTCATCGCCAACTCGGCCCTGGCCGAGAAATACAGCCAATTGGCGGATCGCATTGATGAAACCCTGGCCTTCATGCGCGCCTGCGGCATGGACAGCTCGCCGCAACTGCGCGAAACCAGCTTCTTCACCGCCCACGAAGCGCTGCTGCTGAACTACGAAGAAGCCTTCGTGCGCCGCGATAGCTTGACCAACGACTACTACGATTGCTCCGCGCACATGCTGTGGATTGGCGACCGCACCCGGCAACTGGATGGCGCCCATGTGGAGTTCCTGCGCGGGGTGAACAACCCGATCGGGGTCAAGGTCGGACCAAGCATGAACACCGAGGAGCTGATCCGCCTGATCGATATCCTCAACCCGGACAACGATCCCGGCCGCCTCAACCTGATCGTTCGCATGGGCGCAAACAAGGTCGGCGATCACCTGCCCCAGCTGATTCGCGCAGTGGAAAGCGAAGGCAAGCAAGTGCTGTGGAGCTCGGACCCGATGCACGGCAACACCATCAAGGCCAGCAGCGGCTACAAGACCCGGGATTTCGCGCAGATCCTCACCGAAGTGAAACAGTTCTTCCAGGTACACCAGGCGGAAGGCAGCTATGCCGGCGGCATCCATATCGAGATGACTGGGCAGAATGTCACCGAATGCATCGGTGGCGCGCGACCGATTACCGAAGACGGTTTGTCGGACCGCTATCACACCCATTGCGACCCTCGGATGAACGCCGATCAGTCACTGGAACTGGCGTTTCTGATTGCCGAGACCTTGAAGCAGGTCAAACGCTGAAGATTGCTTTCGCGGGCCAGGCCGCTCCTACAGGACGGGTCTAGGAGCGGCCTGGCCGGCGCAACTTTTACCGCAGTACCTGACGCAAGCGCCGAGCCCCGTCGCGCTGGCAATTGAGCTGGATCTGCGCCAGCCCCAGCCAGTCGGCCATCTGCTGCAATTGCACCGCCAGTGCCTGGATCCCCTGCTCGTCCAGGCCCGGCTCTTCCTCATGTACCGCGTGCACCGCCAGGCGCCCTTGCGCCCGTTCCGCCCGCAGATCGACCCGGGCGACGATACTCTCGTTGTGCAGGAACGGCAGCACGTAGTAGCCATAGATCCGCTTGTGCCGGGGCGTGTAGATCTCCAGCCGATAGCGAAAATCGAACAGTCGCTCAGTGCGACTGCGCTCCCAGATCAGCGAATCGAAAGGCGATAACAGCGCACTGGCCTCGACCTTGCGCGGCACCTTGACCTCAGGCAGGCAATAGGCCGTCTGCCGCCAACCCTGTACCTCGCAGGCCAGCAACTCGCCGGACTCCAGCAACTCGGCCAGACGCGCACGGCTGTCGCCGGGCTCGAAACGAAAGTAATCGCGCAGATCCTTTTCCGTGGCCACGCCCAATGCCGTCGCTCCCTGCACCAACAGTCGGCGCTGAGCCTGGGCTTCGTCCAGCAAGGGTTGCCCAAGGATCGCCGACGGAATCACCCGCTCCGGCAAATCGTACAGACGCTCGAACCCGCGACGCCCTGCCACTGTTACTTCACCGGCGGCGAACAGCCATTCCAGCGCATGTTTTTCATTGCTCCAGTCCCACCAGGGCCCCGCCCGCTGCTCACGAGTGGACAGGCTGCCGGCCCCCAAGGCGCCTTGCTCCTCAACCGCCGCCAGCACTCGGCGAACAGTGACTCGCTGTTCCTGGCCAAAGCGCGCCAATTGGGAATAGATGCCCTGCCCCTGCCGCGCCCGCTGCATCCGCCAGCGCATCAACGGGTACATGGACATCGGTAACAACGACGCTTCATGCCCCCAGTACTCGAACAAGGTACGTTGCCGCCCCTGACTCCAGGCCGCCTGGTCGAGCAGTTGCTGTGGATAACTGCCAAGACGGGAAAACAGCGGCAGGTAATGGGCGCGTACCAAGGCGTTAACCGAATCGATCTGCAGCAGCCCCAGACGCTCTATCTGCTGATTGAGCCGAGCGGCCTTGATCGACGCCGGCGGCGGGCGCCCGCCAAACCCTTGGGCGGCCAATGCCAGTCGTCGAGCCTGCTTGAGAGAGAAACAGCGTTCTGCGGGCATGTGGTTCTCCTTGTCTGCCCGCACGCTAACGCACCAAGAACCGACTTGTGTAGCTGTCCGCTGCTTATTTGTGCATCGGGTCATCCCAGAACGGCCGGACCCGCTCGTGCTCGACATCTGCCCGAGTGAGCCCCAGGTCCTTCAACGCTTCATCGCTCAGCCCGGCAAGCATCCGGCGCTCCCGACCCAACGCATGCCAACGGATCACCCTGTGCCAGAGCGTACGTAGCGACAACGCCTGAAATGACAGCTTGTGGACCAGCACATAACCTTTTTGACCTTTCATCATCTTGCCCTCCAGTGGGGATGACGAAAGTGTGTTCCCGGGAATAAGATCAATCCAACGAATGTTTCTTATGCAGTACATCTCGGAGATTGATGAATTGTCCCAGTTCCCCAGTATCGACACCGAAGTGCTACGCACCTTCGTCGCCATCGCCGATGAAGGCGGATTCACTCGGGCCGGGGAACGGGTCAATCGCACCCAGTCGGCGGTGAGCATGCAGATGAAGCGCCTCGAAGAGGATGTGCTGCAACGCCGGTTATTCCAGCGCGATGGGCGCCAGGTCAAGCTGACTGCCGAGGGCCAGGTGCTGCTGGGCTATGCCCGGCGCATCCTGAAACTGCACAGCGAGGTGTTCAATACCCTGCGCGAACCGCACATGGTGGGGTTGGTACGTATCGGCACGCCAGATGACTACGTGATGCGCTTTCTACCGGGGATTCTGTCGCGCTTCGCCCAGAGCTACCCACTGATCCAGATCGAAGTGCATTGCGAATCGTCCAAGCAGTTGCTGCAACGCCAGGACCTGGACCTGTCCATCGTCACCCGCGAACCGGGCAACGAAATCGGCCAGTTACTGCGCAAGGAGCGCTTTGTCTGGGCCCAGGCCCAGTGCTTCAGTGCCCATGAGCAAACGCCCCTGCCCCTGGCGATGTTCAACAGCGACTGCTTCTGCCGGCTCTGGGCCTGCAATGCCCTGGACGCCGCCGGCCTCGATTATCGGATTGCCTACAACAGTTCGAGCCTGTCGGCGATCATGGCGGTGGTCAGCGCCGGACTGGCGGTCACCGCGCAACTGGAAAGCCTGATTACGCCAGACATGCGCATCCTCGGCGAGAACGAAGGGCTGCCTGAGCTGCCAGAGGCCAGCATCATGCTGTTGCGCAATCTCAATACCCCCTCCCCGATCACCGAGTGCCTGGCCGAACACATTGTCGAAGGTTTCAAACTTTAAAGGCCAGCATTGCCGCACATACCACCAGGAACCCACAGAACAAACCGCGTAACAGTCGCTCAGGCAAGGCATGAGCGACCTTAACCCCCCAACTGATGCTAAACAGGCCACCCACCGCCAAGGGCAGGCCAATCATCCAGTCCACCTGATGGTGAAAACCATAGGTCACCAGGGTCACACCGGTACTGGGCAACGCCAACGCCAGGGACAGACCTTGCGCCACCACCTGGGTGGTACCGAAGATGCTGGTCAGCACCGGCGTCGCCACCACCGCGCCACCGACCCCGAAGAGTCCGCCCATGGTCCCGGACGCCGCACCGAGGACGCCCAGCCAAGGCCAGGAGTAACGCATCTGGTCACTGGCCGGGGCACTGGCCATGAACATGCGCAACAGGTTGTAGGTGGACAGGACCAGGAGAAAAGCGACAAAACCAATACGCATTTTCTGCGCATCAATTCCAACAGCCCAGATCGAACCCAGCCAGGCAAAACTGAAGCCCATCAGTGCCAGTGGCACCGCGTGGCGCAACTCGATACGGTTGCGCTGGTGATAACGCCTCAGCGCCAACATCACATTCGGCACCACCATTACCAGCGCCGTGCCCTGGGCAATCTGCTGGTCCAGGCCGAACAGCACACCGAGCACGGGAATCGCGATCAGGCCGCCGCCAATGCCGAACAGACCGCCCACCGTTCCCAGGGCCGCGCCCAACAACAGATACATCACTAACTCGATCAACGCCGCTCTCCTCACCTCAAGCCTTGCATGCTACGCAGTCCGCCCTGGCACGGAAACGCATAGCAACGCACAATGGCTTTGCCGTTTTCGCATAAGCGATGTTGACCATGAATCCCAACACCCTCACCGAACAACTCGGGCTGTTTCTGGACGTGCTGGAGTCCGGCAGTTTCTCCGCGGCAGCCCGCCGCCATCCGTTGACCCCTTCGGCTGTGGCCCGGCGCATCGACAGCCTGGAAAGCGCCGTGGGCACAACTCTGTTCATGCGTACCACGCATGCCGTGGTGGCCACAGCTGCCGGCCAAGCGTTTGCCGAGCGAGCCCGGCGCATCGTCGCCGAGCTGCAACTGGCCCGCGCCGAGGCCGTCTCCTTGAGCCATGCGCCGGAAGGCCTGATCCGCATCGATGCGCCGGCAGCCTTCGGTCGGCGTCATCTGGCGCCGGCCATTGCCGATTTCCTAGGGCTCTACCCGGGCCTGGATGTGCAACTGCACTTGATCGACAGTTTCGTCGACATGCAAGGCTCCCACCTCGGCAAGGTTGATCTGGTATTACGAGCCGGGCAAAGGGTGGACACGCGAATGGTCGCCACCTCCCTGGCCAGCATCGTGCGGATCGCCTGCGCCAGCCCGGCCTATCTGAAAAGCCGTGGCACCCCGACCCACCCCGCAGAACTCATTGAGCACGACGGCCTTGACTGGGATGGCCTGGCGCCGCTGTTCGCCTGGCGTTTCGAACTCGACGGCCAGGTACACAGCTATCGCCCACAACGCATCCGCCTCAGCGCCAACAATGCCGAGGCCCTGCTCTCCGGCGCCCTGGCCGGGCTCGGCATTGCCCATCTTCCCACCTGGCTGGTGAGCGAATATCTGTTACGCGGGGAACTGGTGCCACTGTTCTGCGACGCTGGGCTGCCCAAGCCGGAAACCGCCGGTATCTATGCCTTGCGCATGGAACAGCACCCCAATGCTCGCAGCCGCCTGTTGCTGGAATACCTGAAGACCCGCTTCAGCCCGGTTCCACCCTGGGACCTGGCGCTGCAGAGCGCGATGAACTGACTGACGACGAAAATTGTCTGGCGCATTAAAGACTCGCCCGCTAGATTCAGGACCATTAACGATCAAGGCTGCCCAGATGACTACCGACCATACCCCCCAGGCCCCTTGCGATCAGTTGCTGCTGGACAACCAGGTGTGTTTCGCCCTGCATTCGACCTCGCTACTGATGACCAAGGTCTACAAGCCGCTGCTGCAAAAACTGCGACTGACCTACCCGCAGTACCTGGCGATGCTGGTGCTCTGGGAGCAGGACGGGCTGACAGTCGGTGAGATCAGCCAGCGTCTGTTGACCGATCCTGGCTCCCTGACCCCCTTGCTCAAGCGCCTGGAAGCCGAGGGCCTGCTCAGCCGTACTCGCAGCCGTGAAGATGAACGTGTAGTGATTATCGAGCTGACTGAACAAGGTCGCGCACTGCGGGATCAGGCCCGGGATATTCCACAATGCATCCTTGGCGCCAGCGGTCGGTCTGTAGAGCAATTGCAACAGCTGCAAGCAGACTTGCAGGTGCTGCGAGGGCATTTGCAGAAGAACCTCTGAGGTATCGGTGAGCAATCCGCTCCAGTGAGGAGCGGCAACCGTCTTCAGCACAAAAAAATATCTTATTTGAAATCAAAGGCCTGAATCTGATTTTGCATGCGCTGCAAGTCTCTTTGAGATTTTTATATTGCGCGCTAAATAATTGCGCGATACATTTATTTCGCACTTACTTGGCGCGCAAATAATTAGCGCAAAATAAATCTGAAACGAGGCTTCCCACCATGCAAACCCTCTACACCGCAGTTGCAACCGCCACCGGTGGCCGTGATGGTCGCGCGGTTTCCAACGACAACATTCTCGACGTCAAGCTGGCTACACCCAAAGAACTGGGTGGTGCCGGTGGACAAGCAACCAACCCGGAACAATTGTTCGCCGCCGGCTACTCAGCCTGCTTTATCGGCGCCCTGAAGTTCGTTGCCAGCCAGAGCAAACGCTCGATTCCGGACGACACATCGATCACTGCCCATGTCGGTATCGGCCAGATCCCGGGCGGTTTTGGTCTGGACATCGACCTGCATGTCAGCCTGCCGGGCCTGGCACTGGACGAGGCACAAAGCCTGGTGGACGCCGCGCATCAGGTCTGCCCCTACTCCAATGCCACCCGCGGCAATGTCGATGTGCGCCTGCACGTCAGCGTCTGAAACAGTAAATCCCAGGCATAAAAAAGCCCGACTCAAGGTCGGGCTTTTTCATCTGCAAAGTCGAGCCAGGTTTAAACCTTGGCGCGGCCTTTGTAGGAACCGCCTTCGCGGGTATCGATCTCGATCCAGTCGCCGATTTCGATGAAATCTGCAACGCTCAGCTCGGTACCGTTTTTCAGTTTGGCAGGCTTCATCACCTTGCCCGAAGTGTCACCGCGAGCGGAACCTTCGGTGTAGTCAATCTGGCGCACGATAGTGGTCGGCAGATCAACGGAAACCAGACGATCGTCGAAGAACACAGCTTCGCAAACGTCGGTCATGCCTTCTTCGATGAACGGCAGAACCGCTTCGATGTCTTCGGCGTTCAGCTCGTACATGGTGTAGTCAGTGGTGTCCATGAACGTGTAGGTGTCACCGCTGATGAACGACAGGGTCGCTTCTTTGCGATCCAGGATCACGTCGTCCAGCTTGTCGTCCGCACCGTAAACGGTTTCGGTCTTGTAACCGGTCAGCAGGTTCTTCAGCTTGGTCTTCATGATCGCGCTGTTACGACCGGACTTGGTGAATTCAGCTTTCTGAACCAGCCAAGGATCGTTGTCGATACGGATCACGGTACCGGGTTTGAGTTCTTTACCAGTTTTCATTGCGAATATCCGAATTTGGATGGGATTTACAAAAATCTAGGCCGCGTATCATATCCAATTTAGGTAAAACTGGGCAATGAAAGAGCTGGGAGGCCATCCTATCGGCATCACTGGGCCCGGTAAAGTCCCTTGTAACAGCCTTGGGCCGCGCTTGTAGCATCCTTGGGGTTCCCTTGGTGCTGCCCTGCGACATGACATCCAGAGGCGCGCATGCGTGCGATAAGGCTCAGGCGGGTGCGCGAGGGGCACGGGGGGGGGACCTGGGCGGGCGCAAGGGTTGAGGTGGTCATTCAGATTTTTGTGCCATTTTCTCAAAGAAGCCCCAACAGCGCTGCCTTGACTGGATCAACCTTAATAGCTGCGGTGTGCTTTAGGTCAAAGCCCGCTGATTCGTACTCTTGTATCCGCGCATCAACCACTCTCTTTACTGCTTCCACAAGCTCTTTGATTTCTGGAAGCTTTTCCAACAGCCCTTCATAGCTGAAACCGGCATAGACCAATCCCCCACTCGTGTCTCCGTATGTGATTGACTTGGGGTTGTAGTAATTAAGGTCTGTATGTGCAAATTGCTGGTTGCGTAGCTCATAAAGCTTCTTGTGGAGGCCGCGCAGATGGGCAGGCACCACCTTCATGTCCAACTCGCTCTTTGACCCACCTCGCCCTTTGTTCTTCGAGAAGGGGCGGATGTAGGCTACCGTCAGATCACGCAACAAGGCCGCTTTAGTATCTACTCTCCGGTAGCGTTTTATCAGCCTTAGGGAGTCAAGCGCGGCCTCGAAGTCGTTAAAGTACATGCAGTGGAAGAAATATTGCTCTTCATTACTTAGCTTCACTACGCCTCCTTAAGATTCCTGCAAGAATCCCACATAAGTCACCCGTCACAGCCACCAAGTAGAACACAGACGACATCCCCAAAGGTTCCGACAAGTGGACCAGCCTGAACAGCTCCGAGAGAAACAGCCAATAAACCAAGAAATCGATAGGTGACACGGTGGGTCAGCAGGAGCCGAAGGGTTGGCCAAACGGCCTTAAGTCTTTCTACCTTCATTCCAAGATGCTCCTATATATGTGCCTCTTTGGGAGGTGATGCTTATCAGCATTAATCACCTTCTCTCAGTGGTCTTTTAGTGAGTGTTTATAGGAGTATCTTTACGCCCCTATCCTAATAGTGAGGGCTTTTAGAGGCCCCGGCCTGCAAGGTCTCCAGGGTGATCAGAAAGTAACCAACAGACGAAATAAAGGGCCCTTTCGGACCCTTCAAGGTTTACCTGCCCCAGTCTATGAAGGAGCCGGAGCCCTCCACGTCTTCCCAGGACATCGTGATGTCACCGCCTATAGTCAACTGCATGGCTGACTCAAAGCCGTGTAATGGGTTCTCCATGTGCGCCTCAAGGAACTCTTCAACCATCTCCTGAGCGCCAACCTCAGAATCCTTTTCCATTGCCTCAGTGAAGAACTGAACGCCAATCGCCAGAGCATCAAGGCGGTCGTCATGCAGCAACGAGCCCCGCTCCTTCGTGATGCGTGTCAGCTGATAGAAGCCACAGTATTTAACGTCTGTGGTGCCATCAGGATTCAGAGCAGTCTGGTAGTCCTTCTCAATGACAGACTCATGCACACAAAGCTTGTGACTGCCCAAAACTGGCTCTAATACGTCACAAATCCTCAATTCCTTCTGTCCCTTCGACTTGACCTCAGTCACAGCGCAACGGTGCGTACGGGTCATTACAGGGCTGAAGAGCTTGACATACATCCCGTCACCAAAGTTGCCTTCAATGATCACTTCATTGACCTTGTACCGCTTGCCGATGTCAGCGAGTGCCTGAAGGGTCTTGTCGTCGTAGCCCCCACGGAAACCTCCCCAGTCCATCAGGTAGATATAGCCGTTGAGCATGTACAGCACGCAGTAACCCGTTTCGTCCTTACCGCGACCGCTTGGGTCAATGACAAGAATCTTGGCGCTGTAGGCAGCCGTAGAGGCTCCCGCAGATTCGTAGCGGTGGAACCTGTCGCCCTTAAGGCCAACGTTGGGAACCCCTTTGACCTCATTGTTAGCGTTCGGGAGCCATTGGAACGTGGTTGGTGCAGTCTCCATAGAGAACAGCCCCACGATGAAGTCACGCAGCTTAAGCGGGTACTTTTCGGCATCGCTTAGGTTCGGGTTGAGCATGAACTGAAGGGCAAAACCGCCCTTGCCATACGAAAGCTCACGCTCTCGAAGGTCCGTGTCATCGAATCGAACGGGGTCCGTAGGTGCCCAGAACAGCGTACCGTCTGCGTTCAGCTCGGCCAGGAGCATAGGAGCCAAGCGGCTACCGTCTCCGTGCGCGTAGCTCTCTAAGTCCTTAAGGTCTCGGGGATACCGCGCTGGCCAGATGGTTGTCACATAGCCTTTGTCTTCGAGGGACCGATAAAGCGTCATCTCGGTTTGAGGAGTCCCGAGGTAGATAATCTGCGACCCAGGAAGCGGCTTTAGGATCGCATCGAACTCTTGAACGAGCGTCGCCAGGGCCTCGCGGGCTGCCTGTGTTGCGCTGTTGCCTGGGACCTCCACGTCATCCGCAATTAGGATGTCAGCACGGGAGCCTGTGAGCTGGCCCGTAATACCGACCGACTTCACAGATGGCGAGTGGTCAGGCTTCGCTGGGCCTACGTCAAAACTTAGAGAGCTGTCCCGCTGCTTCGCGGTTGGCTTCAAGTGATGTAGGAAGGGTAAGAGGTCGATTATTCGTTTAATGAAGATGCTGTTCGCGTCGGCGCGCTCTTTGGATGCCGACACAATCAAGAACTTAAGGTCCGGGTTGTTCCACAGCTTCCAAACAACAAAGGCGCAAGTGATGAAACTTTTGCCAATGCCCCGAAAGGCTTGAAGAATGAAACGCTTGTTCTTACCACCTGAAAGAACCCGAGCCATGTCTATCTGACACTTAGTCGGCTTGGGTAAGTTTAGGGCTGCCCAGAGGACAAAAAGAAAGGCCACAAAGGACCTTTTCATTAACGCTATGTCTTTTTCAGATTGATTCAATTTCCCTCCTTGCTATTTCTCCTCTTGTAATCTCCTTACAATTTGTTGAAGCGCCTTTACTTGCTCGTCGGCGCGTTGGGCTTGCTCGACAAGAAATCGAGAAGTGTCTTGGTGTAATTCGGCTCGGCCATTAGGGACGGGTCTACAACTACCTGTGACGTTGCAGACGGTGGCGTCGGCAAGTTGGACTGACAGGCCGATACCATCATTACGCAACTTATCAATAGTGCGTTGAGACATCGCCTTACTTTCAGCGCTGTATGCCTGCCAGTTCTTCGAGACTTCGTTGAGGGCCTTTTGAGTTGCTGCACGCTCTTCCTCCTGTTTAGTGTTCAGGTCTAAAAGCTCCTGGGCCTTCTCGTGGGATGCCTTTAATTCGGCGTCGTGGTAGCCTTTGGAATAAATCCCAAAGACCACCAGACAGGCACACACAAGCCCCAAGAGTGTCTTGGTAAGTGGGCTCATTAAGGACTCCTAAGGGTTAGTGCGTGGTGCCGTAGAGTTCATCGTCTGAGAGGTCACGGACAGCATCCAGCGATTCCGCCAAGTCGCCCAAAAGGGACGCATCGGGCTTCAGTCTTTGGATGGTGAACTTGTGGCGCTCTAAGAGCTTCTCAATGGCGTTGTAAAGCTGCGGGCACCGCTTATCTTCATTGCGAAGATCCGCGAGCATGTAGCGGGCTTTCTCGGTGTCGATTGCTTCAAGCAACAGCTCAAGTGTATCTGCACTCATTATTCTTTCTCCTTCTTCTTGACCTCCTTTACGGTCTTCATTACAAGCACCACACACTGAGTCAGCGTGTAGATAATTGCAGCCATATAGAACCAGTCGGACATTGTTAGTCCGGCAAAGCGACTTGCTACGTCAGCACCAGCCGCTGCAACTACGGGAGTAGCGCGCACCACTCCCTCATTAAAATTCAATTCGATCATTAACGCCCTCCCTTACAGCGCTGAAACCCTGACGAATGCGTCAATATTTGACCAAGCAAGCCAGGCAGAGGCTCCGGTGTTGTAGTCGTGGATTCCGCAGGCGTTGGCCGTGCTCACTTTGATTTGGAAAGAGTCACCATAGCTATTGAATACTGTTAGCCCCTTCGCATAGTTAACTTCGCAGTTGAGATCAAGGCGGAAGTTAGTACCAACAGGGTAGCCGTTTTGGGCCGCCTTCAAGATTCCCCAAAAGGTGAAGTTTTGCGCGGCGATTCCCATGTTGTGGACGACTGTTCGGACTTGACCAGCAGCGAGCCCCAAAGCCGTAGGCGACTCCCACGCCCGAACCTGGGCAATGCGACCCTCGACGACACCTAAGCGGGACGCCATAGATGCGTAGGCAGTAGCCAGTGAGGACGCCTCAGCGGCCCCAAGCGGCCCGATCTTTCCGTATAGCCGCGTCATCCAGGCCCCGGTGGCGTGGGTCGGGTACGTCTCTTGACCGAAGCGCGGAATACCAGCTGTTCCTGCAACCTTCGAGAACAGGTTTTCATAGGTCATGGTGTTGCCGTTCGCTTCATAGGCAGCGCTGGACCGTGACGCAATGACCGAGCCACCAGCACCTCCGTTTGACATGGTTATTCTGAAGTCCTGCATCTGGTCTCGGAAGACCCCGTTGTCACCTGGGCCCCCTCGATGCCCTCGAAGGAACACTGCCCCGATAGAACCAACACTTGTCCCGTTCAGGTCGCGCATGCGGAACTTTCCGGGGCTGGACTCTGGTACGAAACAAGCCCGCCGATAGGGGTTTGCCTGCCAGTCCGCTTCCGTGGTCCAGGGAAGGGCCCCAGAGTCCAGTGCCTTAACAAAGTCAGGGTAAAGAGCGCGCTCAAGCTCCTGCCCATCATCCAAGGCGAACCCCTTAAACGGCACAGGCCGGTAGCCCCAGGTAGACATACCGAGTTGCAACGCAGCAGAGTCGGCCCTTACTGCCGCAGCTTCAGACAAATCCTTAGCTTTGATAGATGCGTCAGCATACCGCTCAGAGGCGTTGGCGCGGTCATACGCATACTCAGCACTCAACTTCGCATTGGCGGCTCGTTCTTCTGAGCGCTCAGCGTGGCCTTTCGCAACCTCAACTTGATTGTTGATCTTAGCAATCTCGTCAGTTGCGACCTTAGCGGACGCCTTAGCGGAGTCCTCAGACGCCTTGGAGTTCGTTTCAGACTTAGCGGCAGCGTTAGCGCGGTCATACGCATACTCAGCGCTTAGCTTCGCATTGGCAGCACGCTCCACAGCAAGGTTTGCGTTTCCCAGTGTCGAAGCTGCCCAAGCCTGTTCTTGTCGCAGGGTTACCGCGTGGTCTGGCTGTGTGGCGTCGGCAAGATTCACAATGCGTCGGCCTCGTGCATCAAGGTCACCGTCATTGTTAACTGCGATGGTGTCTGCGGTTAGGTCCCGTGCCTCCTCGGCAATATGCAGAGACTGTACCTGCGAGGTGTTCAAGTCGTAGGCCCGCAAGATAGAACCGTCCGAGAAGTCAACCAGACGGTCAGTAGCTGAAGTCACCCGGCGAAGTTCGATGGTCTCGAAGCCGTCACCCGGCCCCCAGGCTTTAGAAGTCGTGAGGTTGGAGCGAGTGGTAAAGCGGTAATCCGTAGTAACTGCCAAGACTTTTCGAGTAGCACCAACGAGGGTAACCACAACGAACTTCCGAGCGAGATACTCAAAGGGGATTGGGAAGTCCCGGTTCGTACCATCAAGCGGGTACGTTAGGACCGTCTTTGGAGCGGCCATTAAGTCCTCCTTTTCAATAGGCAAAAGAAAGACCCGCTATGCAAGCCGGGTCCTAATAGTGAGTGTTTTTGTCTTTAGCGAATCTCTACGCCCTGAGATTCCATGATCATCAACAGGAGCTTCTGAGAGATCGGATCGTTAGGCACAAGCCCACGGAGCCCGTTAAAGACCCCGGTCATGTACTCCTGGTCAGCTCTACGGGAATCTGTACCAGCAGCCCCGAAAGCGTTGTAGCCAACCTGATAGCCGCTCGCTAAGACGCCCATTGCGGGCACCTGCTCGGCAACACGGCCAAGGAACCCCGTAAAGTCGTCTGACTTGGTAGCAGCGTACTTCATGGCTCCGTCCTGGGGCTTCTCCTTGGGCCCACGGGGCAAGATCGACGAGCGCACCATAGCCCCCTGATCGAACCCGAAAGGAGCCGCTACGATGTTCAGCAGGCCCAACGGGGCGCCAATGTGAGAGCTACGGGACAACGCGGCATAGGCAAGCATCTTTTCATCAAGAGATGCCTTTAGGAACTTCTCGCGCTGGTCCTTGGGCATCCCCGCCGCCTGGGTGTACTTCATCGCCGCGTACATGGACAGAGCCAGTCCTGAGGACAGAACGGCCTGCATAGTCTGGTCAATGGCTCGCCCGTTCTTCGTCGCATCATGGAACCCTCGGACCAGCCTGGAGTTAACCGAGCGCATGGTGAAGTTCTTGAACTGCATAGCGAGCTTGACGCCTGCACCGTAGGACTCCGTATCAACCGAAGAGAACTTATGTGGTCGAAGAATGGCTTCATCAGCAATCTTGTCACCCATGCGCCACAAGTCCATGACCCGAGGGTCACGCTGGAAGGCTTCCTTATCGGTGATCTTGTAGCCCCCTCCCCGCTTCTTGGTGATGTGCTGGGAGACAACAGCCTTGATCCCCTCGAACTGCTCGGGGGTGATCGACATGGAGCGAAGACGCTCAGTCTCAAAGAGCCGAGAAGGCTTTCCGGTCAGTACGTGATTCGCGAGGTCAGAGAGGACACCCGAGCGGCCCGCATCCATGATGTAGTTCGAAGACTCCGTTAGGAACTTGGTGAACGGAGATCGCGCCGACAGCTCACCTGTTACGTACTTGAGCGTTCCCACTACCTGGGCAGTCGCTGGGGATGCCTGAGCCTGATCCCTCAAGCGGTCCACGATGTCAGTCCGCCGTGGCCGTATGGAGTTGTCCAGTTCACGGCCAAACACCAACGAATGCAGCTCAGCGAGATCCTTAGGCTTAATAGCCGACCCATAGTTCACGATGTCACGGAGGAGCGGCACGCCATTGAGGAGCATTCGGGTATGCCCCTTAGTGACCATCCCGGCAACCTCTGTGATTGACTGCACGCCCATGTAGGCGTTCTTTGCGAAGAAGCTCATGTCCGTGAGGGCCCGTGAAGCTGTCGCCAAGGCCCCCTCAGGATCTCGCCGCGCCCGACCTGTGAGGATGTTTAGGGAATCCTCCAGAGCTTTGCGCTCCAAGGGGCTCTTGGTGTTGATCGCTCGGATTTGCTCTTTGAGCGCCTCGGTGGTCTGGCCGGTTGCCCCCATGATCCCGATATCACCATTAACGCGCCGGTCATAGCTGGGGGTCAGTCTGGAAAGATCAAACTCCCGCAGGTCATTGACCGCAAAGTCTGCACCGTCGGCCATCGTAATGGACAGGTCAGAATCAAACAGGTGACGGCCTTCAAGGAAGTTGTTGTTCTCCGCACCTGTCAGGCCATCCGCGTTGTCGTAGAGGTTCGGACTCATTAGGTCGTCAGTCTTCGCAATGCCATAGGCTTTGTCAGTGGCGTACTTGTGAACTGCTGCTTCCAACTGTGCGGCGTCCAAAGTGCGCCCTTCCCTGGCGGCTTGCTCCGTAAGGAACCGGTCCACTCGGGTCTTCACATGAGGGCGGCTTTGGTAGGAAGCCAGCCAGCTATCCTTGATTGCAGTCTGAAGCCCCTCTTCGTCACCGAAGCGCTGAATATGCAGAGCCTTAGAGGCAGTCGAGTAGACGTTAGGGATATACGAGCCCGCGTGCCGGGTCTCTGGGAGAATCGCGGTTGCCCTGTGGTTGCCGAACTGGCTCGGGAACTCCAGCATGTCCGCCTTTCTGTCGTAGTGCCCCCGTACTGTTTCCCCGTAGGTCTGCTCCTTGCGGCTGAGCTGAGACCACTTGCGGCCTGTCTGGTCTTCGATGGCTTCAGCTACCCGGCGCTGTACCAAGTCCATAGCTGCCTGCCGGCCGCCTGACCCCATAGCGTACTGAGGGTCTTTGATGGCCTCTAAGAGCTGTTCCGACATCTTGTTGTAGGTCAGATGGTCTCCGCCCTGGATGCGCTCAATGATGTCCGAAGCGGTGGCCCCAAACCTCCCGTTAGAACCTGATTGGGTCCCTGTTGGGGATCGAAACAACTGCCCGCCAATGTCCCGAACAGCTTCATTCTCAGAGCGCAACAGCGTGTAGCCGATCTCAGTAAACCCACCCATAGAGACCCCCTTAGCGGCTCGCTCGCTGGGCATGTACTGAGCGGCCTCTTGAAGGGTCCTGGGGTTTAACGGGTTGTTGGCCGAAAGGATCGAACCGTCTTGAAGGCGTACAGCTCCCGGCTCGTTCGGATGATCGACGTAGGGGACCCCAAAGGCTTCTTGGGGCTCCTCCCCAGGCTGCCAAGGGAAACGGCTCGGGTCTTCTTGACCTGTCTGTCTGGCAGTCTCTCGGGCCTCCAGGCGGGTAGCTGTCGGGAAGTAGTCGTTCCCGTCCGGCATCATATCCGGGTGAAGTGGGATCAACTCATTAGGCAAGGCCGATTCTCCGTGAAGCTCAAGAATCTTTGCCAGCTGTGCGTCGTCCATGTCTACCCGTTGAGGCACCGCCCTTGCTGCTGCCCGATCGAACAATGCAGATGCCCCAGCGCCGAACAGAGCGCCTCCAACGATTGCCGTTGAATAGTGCCCGTCGATTCCCGTAGCCATCTCACGGAGCCCCTCAGAGGCCACAGCACCAGCAGCACCGTACATTGCCCCTTGTGCAGCGCGAGAGACCAAGCGAGCCCCACCAGTCCCAGGAATGGGCGCATAGGTCATAGGGTCCACGCCTGCGGAGATCAACCCACCAACGATTTGCGCACCGGCCCCTGTCTGGGAGATACGGCGGTCGTATGCCATGTTTTCGAGAGCCATAGCGATAGCCTGGGGGAGGTTCTCGCGCTTGCCCTTGGAGTAGTCAACGATGAAGCTGAAATACTGAGGGTCAACACCTTCCTTGGCGATGTTCTCGAAGTCCTCGCGCCCCCATGAGGACGTATCCTGTGGTTTGACCCACTCAAGCGGATCAACGTCTTCTTGAGTCACATAGCGAGCGATGGAGGGCACTGGAGAGGTTGCGACGGATGCCTTGGTGGCCTCCCAGGTGCCATCAAAGATACCGCGCTCGGGCTTGCCGATACGGTTAGAGAGGGTAATGAAGTCCTGTTGAGTCTGGGGAGCTTCGCCACCCTTGAGGCCCATTGCGCCGAGGCCCGGCAAGCCCTCCCCTACGTGTATCGGATTGGTGGCTGTGGTTCCTCTGGTGGCCTCCTCAAAGGACACAGCCTTAGCCTTTGGGTGAATACCTGGGTCGGTCACCTCCAAGGCATCGAAGTATTTGCGCGAAGGGCTATCGCCGGACACGTCCAGCAAGTTGCGCATGTAGTTCTGACCCTCGGGGGAGATCTTGGAGAAGTCCCCACGGTCCAGGGCTTCGAGCTGTGGACGACCTAAACGCCCGTTCCCCTGGTTGTAGGCAAGGCCAGCTTTGAGAAGGTCCCCGCCGTAAGCGCTGGACAGGTCCTTGATAGCCCGAAGCACCGCAGGGACTGCCTTATTAGGGTCCATACGGTCCTCAGGGGTCATAAGGCCGTAAGCCTTACCAGTCGCCTCTGTGAACTGACCGAGGCCCAGCGGGCCGGTTTTACTCTTGGCTCGGGGCTGAAACCGGGACTCGTTGAAGATCAGCTTATGGGCGTACTCATAGGGGACGCCTTGGCGGTCTGCCTCTTGGCGGATCAGACCATCATAAGGGGTGCCGTTTGCCAGTACCTGGGCATATTCTTCTTTAATGTTCATAGGTCTCCTTTAGTTACTTACTGTTTGCGGCCACCTCCCAGAATCCAGCGCTCGTGGAGTTCTTGAGTCTTCTCGGCGGACTTAATCCCCGCTTCGAGTTTCTCGTGCTGGGCAACCGCTGCGCGGTCTCGTGCGATGTTCTGCAAGGCTTCCTTCGAGATCCTCAAGCGACGGCCCGTAAGGTTCGAGATAGTCAGGTTTCCGCCGTTGCTTTCTACGGTTAAACCGCCTGCTGACCAGTCGGAGTCCTTGCGCAGTGTCTGCAAGGTTTCGTCAATGATGGCTTTGCCGGTCTCCCAGCTCGCCACGTCGTTTGGGTCGGTCATTAGGTCCCGCTTGGATACCATCCCGTGGAAGCTGTCCGAGCTGGTGAAACCGTTGTCCTCGACGAAGGACACTGTGGTTTTCTTGAGGTACTCGCTCACAGCTCGGGAGGCTTCATTGGAATCACCGGAACGCTGAACAACGGCGTCAAACACTGCACGGGCCTGGGTCTCAAACGACCCTGGGAGGAACTTCAATTCCTTGGCCCCGCTGTCGTTCTTAATGGCTGCCCATTGCTCGTTTCGGTATTTAGTTTCATCGGGGCTCAGGCCTTTCTTGGACTTCTCTGCGTCGATCAGTACGGACGGCTCAAGGCCAGACTCTGCGGCGTAGCGCAACTTCTCCAATAGCCCCGCTTGCTCTGGGAACAACTGAGAGATGGTCGCGGGGTCCTCCTGATAAGCTCGCTGAAGCTCTCTCAGGCGTGGCATCTCCTGGGGCGTCTCGGGCTGCAACAAGGCCCCTTGCCATTCACGAGAGGCGTCCGTAATGAGCGCGCCAAAGGCAGCCTGAAAGGGTCCCTTGTCGTAGTCCGCCCGAAGTAAGGCCGCTTTCATCTGATCTTTCATCTGGTCAGGAATCTGAAGAGCGTCGATCTGGTTCAGCTTCTTGGCTGCATAGGCCGCCATATCGCTCGACTTGAACTCACCCGTAACTTCGTTAACTGGGAGAAAGCGAGGATCTACGGCGACGTTTTCCTTGTTGATTCGACGGGTGTAGGCATCGTCAATCACAAGCTGTCTGTTATCCGCCTGTGCGGCTTGCTGAAGCTTCTGTAGACCCTGCTGGGATGCCAAGGCGACCTTATTGGAGAGCTGAGCCTTTGCGGTTATCAGCGCCTGCCTTTGCGGCGTCATCTCGGGCCCTGCTTGAACCCAGTCGTTAGCCTGCTCAAGCTTGTTCAGCATCTGCCAGCCCGCAGCCGGATCGACCTGATTGATAGCGTTCTGCAGGCCGAGCTGGAAACCCTCATTCCGCTTGGAGTCCCGCGTGTAGGACGCCTCCATAGCCCGAACCCTAAGGTTCTCGTAGACCTCTGGACCGAGAAGGTCCTTAACCCGATGCTGCGCACCGTAGACGTTTATCGTCTTGTCACCGATAGCGTCTAACAGGGTCGTACCGCCCTCTCTATTGACCGCTGTAGAAGTGATCTGTTGGAGCGCCCTAACGGCATGCCCATCGCTGGGGAACAGACCTGACTCAAGGCCGGTGTTTATGTACCCGGTGAAGTAGTCAGCCGACTGCGGATTACCGAGTGCCTTAGGGTCGTCCAGAATCGGAGCCATGTCCGCCTGGGTCTCAACGATTGCCTGGGCCTCAAAGTTCTTTGAGAGCCATTGACCGTGTAGGTCGTAAAGGGCCGCGTTGCGCTGCACAATGTCCGAGTTAAAACCCTTCTGATACAGCGTGTCGTTAGGGTCAATTCCGGCATCTTCGGCATAGCTCTTAGAGCGCATCTCCATGCGAGTGGCGCGGTACTCTTCGAGCTGCTGGCGAGTGCGGAAGCTTCCCTTCTGGATTTCTTGCTGTATCTCGTTATCGACCTCGTAAGCCGCATTACGGCCAGACTTCAGCCTCAGCTGGTCCATAGCGTAGGGGTCGTCCTTGTAAAGAAGCGTCCCGTCTGCAATTGCCGCCCGCCGTTGCTCGGGGGTCAGCTTTCGGATGATCTCGTTTGAACGCTCGTCGGCCTTTAGCTGAGCGCTTTTCTCATAGGCGCCATAGGCATCCCCGGAGCTTTTCACAAACTCGGCCATGGCGTTGCCAAAACCGGAACCTTGGAAGTCGCTTTGAATCACACCTGGCTTCAAGCCAAGACCACCACGCCCTGGTTGAAACCCCTTACGCCTTGCTGTCGTTTGCTGTGCCTGGGCTAATGCCTGGGCGATTTCATTCTGTGCCATCGATTAACCTCCTTTTGCAGTACCTGCCCCCTTAGCTGCCTTAGAAGCCGAGTAGCTTTCCCCTGCGGCGTACCCACCAAACCCAGCCGAAGCAATGTTTAGCGCGTTGGCTACGTTGTTGATCTTCATCCCCTGACCACCTCCACCACGGACAGCGGAACGAGCGTTCTCAGCGGCGCCGATACGGTTCTGAAAGAGGGCCGCATAGTCGCGCTCGTAGTTGTCGAGGATGTTCATTTTCTCGGCTGAAGCTTCGTTGTCCACCGAGCGGCGCAGTCGATCTGCTGAGTTCCCAGAGAAACCCGCCTCGCCAATTGCGGCGTTAATGGTCCCCTTGTTGCGCAGCGCTTGAAGGTTCACTTCGGTCAACTGACGGCGGGCCTCGTCGGCCTTATCCACGGTCTCAAGCTTTGAATCCGCGTCTGCGGCGTTTGCTGCCTTGATGATTTCTTGCTGGTTCTTTCGCTGAGCATCGGTTGCCGCGCCTTTGGCCTTTGCTTGCTCAGATGCCCCCATAGCGGCCCCTGCAACTGCAACGACCGCCAAACCGATAGAAACGGGTTCACACATTGATTACCTCCCTATATCCAGAATTGGCGGAATTGAAACCCCGCTGGACTCATAACGACGCCCCGTGCAAAAGTCGCACCGAGTGCATTTAAGAGGCGGATATGGGCGTGGTTATCAGCCGACACGATATTGCCGAGTTGTACCTCTGGAGCGGCTTCTTTGATGCCTCGTAGGTGGTCCTTGAGGATCTTGTAGAACCGGAACCGCTCCCCTTTAGAGAGCATCTCTACAACGTTCGTAGTAACAAACCAGATGTTCCCCCGCGCATGCCCCCCAACCGCCAGGACGAGAGACCCGCACTTAATCGCGTGGGTCGTTTCGTCGAGGTATTTAGGGATCACGTCGAGGGGGTTTCGGCCTGATTGAAGCGAGTGGAATTCTGTGAGGTCACCACGGGATAGGTCGTTAGCCGCCGCCCATAGATCACCTTTTGTTGCCTTTACTTTGTACATGCGTTGGGCCTCCCTATTGTCAGTAATAGTGAGGGCTTTTAAGTCCCTACACGCCTGCGGAACGGCGGGTGTAGTTACCCTCCCAGCCTGCGCCAATGATGTTTAGAGGCACCGGGGCTGCACTGTAGAGAATGACCCGCTGCATCCTGGCGTTCCCTGTCACCGGAAATTTGAATTGACCAGTACCGAGTACAAGCGAGCCGAGCGCGATTTCTGTGCCCAACCGTCCCCCCGCCATCTGGTAAATGTACTCAGAAGACCCGTTATTGACGTTGACCTGGAAGAAACCCGAAGACTCGTAGTTGACCCAGGCACGCCGGAGCTGCAACCGCCCAATGTCCTCTGTTGCGCTTGTGCCATCGTCAGCAGTTTGCTTGATGAGGAACTTACTGAACTCGTACTGAAAGGCGTACTCCTGGCCGACAATGAAAGTCTGGCCTCTGCGGTCTCCGACAAGGATTAGCCGAGGGTCAACACTCCAGGCCCCCTTAGGTTCGTGGCGCTCCAATACGCCTTTCTGGTCCAGGGTATAGAACGCAGTTGTCAGGTGCGGAAAGCCCCCATAGAGGTCCTGAAGGTTCAGGTACGACTCGTTAAGGTCCTCGTTGTACTCAGCGACCTTTGCGACCTTCTTCATGTCCATGTAACCCCTGTAAGGTTCCTGTACGAAGTCCACGGTGTTACTCGTGAACTCGACACGCTCCAAGGTCACCCCTAAGGCCCTCTCAAGGATTAGGTACATGTAGGACCCGATAGACGCAGAAGCCAGTACCCGAACGTCCTCCCCAAAGGTCCAGAAGGACCAAGCCTGTTGAACCAGCTCTTCGCGCAGATACAGGAACTTGTACAGAAAGACCTTGCGTTCATCCGAGTCAGACAGGACGGAAATAAAGTTCTCCGTACCTGATCCGTGGATATTGAAGACCGTGTTCGGTACGTAGCTTGGAATATGCGCCGACACGTCCTCAGCGGACTTCACTGAGCTGACATCTTGAACCGCGTAGTACCGCTTAATGGACGTGAAGGACGCTCGGGGAGACGCAAAGTAAACACCGCGCCCGATACCCCAGGGACGGGCCCCATCGCTAACATCGAATTCCGTTGTGAGGTCCAACTGGATCGTTTTGGACGACATGATCCCTTGCGAAGTCAGTACGAACTGAGCTTGATCCGACCACAGCAGGAGCTGTTCAGAAAAGGGGACGGCGTACTTCAGAATAGAGATGCGGTTGTGGGATACCGCTACGTCAATCGGGTCATCATCACTAAGGACGCTCACCGAGGCCGGGAAGAAGTGGAAGTATTTTGAGGTCCTCGACATGATCACGTTTTCACCGGAAAGGAACCCAAGCCGGTTACGGAAAAAGAAAACGTCATTGATCGTGCTATCGACAAAGGAACTCATGGGGTTAGTCGTATCATCCCCTGAGGTTCTCCCGACCCATGGGAGCGGCTGCCAGTCGAATTGCCCATCGGCGGCCCGCACAAGGCCATGAGGCATGGTCTCCGCTTTGAAGCCCTCAATAATCCCAGGCTTAACCGTCTCCTTCCAAACCTGCCCTTTGGCATCGTAGCGGACCCAGTAGTTGTCACCCGAGCGAGTAGCCTCCCCGGTGATCTCGACAAGGTAACCATCCTTGCACTGTAGAGGCAGCTTGTTGAAGGTCTGGACCTGATAGATGAACGCGGAAAGAAGCTGATTAGCGTACCCGTCCGCCGTCACGATCTTTTCAATAGCTACTGTGGGAACCTTTGGTTCGATCAGGACCCAACCGGGCCCCGCCTCTGCCTTCCAGTTCGGCTTGGCGTTGATCTGTGAGGCTATGTTGTTAGCGATTACCTGAGCGTCCGTCTGGGTTACGTCCGCCACACTGGCCCCCGTAGGCATCTGAACCGTAGCGACCACCTCAGCGTTAACAGTAACCGTCAGGGTCCTTCCGTACTGACCACCCCGGACGTTAACGATTGCCCGCGAGGACAGCGCCGGGTAGCCCGCTTGGGTGACGGTTGAATTCATCTCGACCTTACGGGTGCGGTTCGCCACAAACGTATAGTCAGCGACGGTTATCAACCTGAGGTCATCGCGAGGGTTGTTGCAGTTGGCATAGCCGTTGTAATTACGAACCTGATACGTCCGGCCCTGGAGGTCCACGACCTTGACTTCAGTCCCTGTGAAAACCATGTAGTACTGCTCGGCCTTATCTCGGTTCACCAAGTGGATTAAAGGCTTTGCTCCGTAAAGGCCAATGTTTCCAAGACGCTTTATAAAAGTGGTCGGGGGACGCTTCTGGAGCCCTTCAGTCTCCGAAGACCATCCGTTCTCTTGATACTCACCCTGATTACTGAAGCGTAGAATGTCGGGCTGCTGTGAAATACCTCCTTTGAGGTTCTTAATGCTTTGCGAAACGAGACCCATAGAGCCCTCCCTATTAGCCTCGACCGATCTGACCGCCCACGAAGGCGTCACCGTCAAGCATGTTGAAATTGCCGTAGTCCAGTTCGTACTCCTGAACGCTGGCCCAGTGCGTGGCCTCCTCTTCTGCAAGTGACCCTTCGATTTCCCCGGCCCCGAAGAAGCTCATGTTGAACTTGCGGGCAGCCTTCGCAACGATGTAGGAGCGGAAGCACTCGGGCATCTCGTTGTAGTCGCGTAGGCGAATGAGATCGACGGTTACCGGGGCTCTGAATACGTCTGTTCGAGCTTGCCGGTCATAAAGGAACCCTCCCCGGTTCACGTACAGAGAGCCCCCAGACGTGGTTATCTTCAGGTAGTCGGATAGGTACGTGATAAGGCCCGAGAACTGATCAGGGAGAAGCGTTGCGCCCTCCTCAATGTTGAACGTCCAGCCCTTTGCCTGGACCTCTCGGTTGATCTTTGCCAGGATGCGACGGCAGTTCGCCACGTCCGCGTTTGGGTCACCTTCGAGGGAGCTAACGGGGCTCTCCCCGATTGCTGCAAGCATGTCGTTGACTGCCCCTAACTCCTCGTCAGATTCAAGCGTTGCTTCGATAGAGCGCGCCATTGAGTCCTCCTAAATTCGAGATAAAAAAAACCCTCAGCGCCCCGTTAAGGACCCTGAGGGTTGTGTGTTCTTGGGTGTTACGCGGTTTTCTTAACCACTGGTGCAGTGCCGAAGACCAGCGCACCGGCAGCTTCTGGACGCAGGCCACCGTGACCCATGGCATAACGACCGATGATCTGGTCTGCCTGGTATTCGGAGCGACGAGCGCGCTCAAGTGCCATGTCACGCAGCTTCACGGTGCCAACAGCCGAACGGTGGTTGAACAGACCCACAACGTTATCCAGGGCCACTTTCACGTCACCGGTTGCGGTCTCTGGGAAGGCATGCTTGCGGTTGGTGCCCGCAGCGTCATCACCAGCACCGCCAGCGGTCAGGTGTGGCACCTCGATAACCTCGAAGCCCATCACGTTGCGGATGTTGCCGGTCTCAGGATCGGTCAGCGCGGCGAAGTTCGCAGCGTTTGGCAACAGAGCGGCGAGGATGGCCGAGTAGTTTTCCGGGGTGGTGTAGAACTTGCGGTCAGCCGCTGGGACGTAGTTCTTGGTCAGCTTCGCTCGTGCGATGGTCAGTTGAGCCAGGATCGCGAGGCCGAGCTTTGCAGGGTCCGACAGGTCTGCGGCCTTACCGACATACAGCACAGAGGCCGAGCCCAGACCGGAGATGTTCTCGTTAGCAGCGTCTGGCATGTTGCACAGAGTTGCCATCTCGGCCAGAACCGCACCGTCAGCGGCAATTGCCAGGGCCTCACCGAGCTGCGCCGAGTATTCCGCCCGAACGTCGTAATGGTTCATAGCGTCCTCGATGTCGTAGATCAGGACATCGGAAGCCAGCAGGCCGTCAATCTGGATAACCTTTTCGGAGTGTTTGATATCCCCGCGTTTGTCGTCCAGGCTCTCACCAGGGGCCAAGTAGTAACCGCCAGTGCGGCCCATTACCGGGAACGAAGCCGATTTGCCGTTTTGAATGGTTCGCACCATGTGCTTATCCATGGTTACAGCGCGGCGCATAAATGCGGTCAGAACTTCACCGCCAAACACTTTCAGGAACAGCGCCAACTTATCCGCTGGCGATTGGCCCTTACCTTGGTTAGCGCCGATTTGTTGACCACCTTTTGCATTAGCCATTAATCTCTCCTTCTGTTAGTTCGTTTTGTTTCCTCTTTTGGAATTCGTTAAGGCGCAACAGGACCGGCCTCGAAAGAAGCCACTTAGTAAGTCCTGTTGCTAATAGTGAGGGGTTTTAAATCACCAACTTGCAGCCGCTACACGGGCTTCAACTTTCGCCCGGAACACTGGATCTTCACGATATTGAGTGGAACTCATATCCTTGATCATCTCGGCCTGCGAGGTGTAACCCTCTTGGCCCTCTGGAGTTCGGTTAGTTGGTGCTGCGGCGCGCCGATTGATAGTCCGCGCTGGGGTCTTGCCGAACTTCTTAGCCTGACTCGCCATGCCGAGGTTGATAGTGGTACGGATTGCTTCGAGGTCCTGGCGCTCAATCGCTGCGGCAAGCATCTTATGGGCATCTGGGCTGTTGGCCTGGAGGTGCTTACACACCCGGTTGAATTGGTCACGGCCACCGGCGTAGTCCATGATCTTGCCCACGAAAGCCTCGGCCAGGGCCTCTTGACCCTGCATGAAGCTGTTGACGAAGCCACGGGAATAACCGGCCTTTTCAAGCTGTACATACGAATCTTCGGATAGCTTCCCGTTCTCCTCGTATTCGGATTCGATGCGGTCGGCCACATCCTCAGGGAGGCCCGCCTTAACGGCCTGTGCGCGCATCTGGTCGAAGCCTGCGGCGTATTCGTCGAGCTGCTCCGAAGCCTTGTTCAGCTCCTCTGAGGGCTCACCAAGGGGCACAAAGTCGGGTTCCGAAGGGTCGCCGCCCTCTTCCTCTTCTTGCTCCTCTTCGGACTCTTCTTGCTCTTCCTCTTGTTCCTCTTCGAGGCTTTCAGAGTTGTCTGGCTTTGCGATATCAAGGGAGTCGTCCCCGTCTCGGGCTGAAACATCCAGGCCAAGCATGTTTTGCTCATGCTCCGAAATATCGTGAGAGCTAATTACAGCGTTATTCACACCGAAGCTTGCATAAACATCAGCCGACTGAAGTACATGGTGACCGATAGCAGCCGACAGCATGTTAAGACGCATATAATTCTCCTTGTATTAATTTTAGGAATGCGAATAGAACCGCAGACATCAGCAATTAGCCGAGCCTGAAGTTATCTATTCGCAATAGTGAGGGTTTTAAACTAAGCAGCTACCGGGGCCATCTCGACACCTGTTGCGTCCATAGCGTTCTCTAAGTTCTCAGGGGACGCTGTAGCTTGAGCGGCAAGACCTGCGCCCATACCTGCGGCGGCTTGTTGACCGCCCTGGGCAACCATGGCTTCAGCTTGACGTTTAGCCTTGTCGGCATCCGTAAGCAGGAGCCCCGCTGTATCCATACCAATGGCGTTTGCCAAACGGATCTTAAGGTTGCTCATGTTGATGTCAGGGTCTTGCATCAGAGGGGCAATCGCCTGGAGCCCATTGAAGAACTGGGTCAGCTTGTCGAGATCCTGACCACGGCCCAGGGCTTCCAAGCCGGTGCTTACAGTGGGCTCAACGGCCTCCTTGGGCATGTCTGGAATCTGAGCGGTTGCCTGAAGTTGATTCAGGAGGATGCGAACGATTGGAAGCTGGAGTTCCTGGGAGAGGATCGAATAGACGCCCCCTAAGGTGTCCTCAAGTTCGCTTGCAACGTAGCGAATCTCCTCTGCTGTCACTCGTTCGCCGGAGCGCTGAACCGCTGAGTTGAGCATGAAGACATAAGCTAAGCGACCCTCAATGGCGTCCGCTACGGACTTAGCCACGGAGAAGTCAGCCGTCTTTTCAAGCTGCAAGAACTCAATGTCTTGCTTCCGTCCCGCTACGAAGTCCCCTGTCTGCGCCTTGGTCAGGCGGCGGACCTGAGTCATCCCGTTAGGGTTAACCAGGCCGACCACCTTCGAGGCGATCATGGAGAACTTAATCATTGCTTCGTGAAGGTTCTCTAAGGACGTGAGGTCGCCTAAATACTCTTCACAGTGGGAACGCCCGTAGTGTTCTCCGTCCCGTTTGGTCCACCGGACAGGAATCCAGGGGCACGCCTCGCGGGGATACTGCCCATCGGTGCCGTCCACTTCCTCACCGTCCACCTCCTGATAGCTGAGGTAGTCCCCCGACTCTTCGTCGAGGTAAATGTGGGTGTAAACCTCAATCTCTTCTTCTGGCTTCGTCTCGCCTTTCGCTGAGAGACTGTTGCGGACATCCTCGGGCAAAGCCGCATAGGCGACCTTATCCAAGGTGATGATTTGCAGCACGTTGCCGAAGGCGTCCCGCTGGACCACATAGGCCGCTAACGGGTAGAGCTTCATGGGGTTATACCCCGTATCGGAAGCATCAGGAGGTGGAAGGTACAGGCAGCCGTTGCCAGCCAGGGCAAGCTGTCGGATCAGCTCAAAGAGCGTCACCCGGTAGCTGTTGGATTCCATATAGCTAAGCATGATCCGCTCAACCATCCCCAGCCCCTGCTCAACGACAGCCAGTTGTTGTGGGTCTGTGACCAGTTGCTTTGCTTGCCACTCAGACACCTTCAGCTTCATCCAGCTTTGCAGCGGGAAAAGGGCGAGCATCACCTTTGCCGACAGGTTGTTCAGGCCACGGGCCCCCACTGCCTGCCAAGGCGTTGTGTAGTTCGTTGAAGAGTTGTCAGAGGACTTTGGATAGAGCGAGGGGATTGTTACTTTTGCGCAATTCTCTGCGCGTGTCTCGTAGGGTTGTCTATCGTTTTTGAGCCTGTTGTAGGCTGACTTTGCGCTTTCCTCCCCGAGACCAGTTCGAGCCGTAGAGGCCATAAAGACCTCCTTAGATGTTCAGACCGGTCCCCGAGCTGCGGGCTACGGACAGCCCTCGTTTACCTTTCGCCTTAGCGGCTCGTTTTGCGGCTTCAGTGTCCGTGTCATCAGTGGGTTGATCGTCAGCCTTAGGGGCCTCTACAACCGCAGCAGGAGCCGGGGCTGCCTCAGGGGCTGCCACTTCTGCCGCTTTCTTTTCATCGTCACCACCACCGAGCGGATTGCTGGCGATCTTGGACAGTTTCTTAAATGCCTTCTTAAGGCTTTTGCCTAAACCCATAACGGACCTCCTTAAGATTTGCGTGATTGGAGGGCTCGCTTAACCGCAGCGTTACCCGTTTTCTTAGTGGTCGAAGCTGGGGCCTTTACGACCGCCGTAGTGGAACCGTCGCCGGAGTCCGTAGCCTCTTTCTCGACCTTCAAGCGGTCCCGGCCATCAGCCTCACCACCATCGTCCTTGCTGACCTCTGAGCCGAACTCGACTCCTTTAGGTTCCTCAAGGGCCACAGGGGCGGGGGCTACGATGGCGTTAGGGTCCTGCTTGGGGGTCTTGACCTTGGATTTAAAACACATTGAACCTCCTTAGTCGTTGTCCTCCTCGTTGGGCGCGTTGCGCTGATTCATCATCAGTTCGCACAGCTCCGGTACAGCGCCAAGGCCGTCCACGAAGCCTAAAATGTACTGCTCTGAATATCCGGCTCGGCGTAGGTCATCTATGGCCCCCGAGCGCTGAAGATAGGAGTAGTTGCACCGCACCATGAGATAGTTTGCGGATGCGTTCGGAATGTCTGGGATGTTCTCGGGATCATTCAGAACTTCTTGGATTATCTGGAGCAAGTAGCCTCCTTAGAGATAGATCAGGGAGGACCCCTGTTCGTAATAGTGAGGGGTTTTACGGGGTCCACAGAATCGGTCGCTGATTCTCAAAGTCCCAGTCAGAAGCACGCAGGATTCGTGCGACCTGGGCCTGTACCAGCAACTCGGCCTCTGTCATTCCTTTGGACTTCGCAAGGGAGACCATGCACCGCCACAGAGTCACCTCATCAGGGAAAGGAGCGTGAAGGTAAGCTTCGGCCTGCGGGACACTTGCCCAATACTCGACCTCTTTGCCCTTGCGTGGGCCGCTCTTCATCACCTTTGTTGCCGGATAGAAGAACTGAGGGTCATCAAGAAACGCTCGGGCACTTTCGGGGCCCATGCCTGGGATTCCGTTGTACCCGTCCGTGGTGTCGCCCATTAGGGTCTGGTACATGTGCCAGTCGTTGGCCTCGGCCTCAGAGATGCGGTGAAACTTTCCGGTAGTCAGATGCAAGAACATACCGGGCACCGTCTTGAAGTCCTTGTCGGTACTGACCGTAACGACACGAGTGCAGTTAGCAAGCTCGGGTTTAGTCGAGAGGATTCCGCAAACATCGTCCCCTTCCACACCGTCCCACTTAAAGGACCGCTCGGGGCCGTAGTACTGCATACAAGCCTCGACAAACGCCGGGTAGCCTACTGGCTTGCGCTTACCTTTACGGTTCGCCTTGTAGGTCTCAAGGACCTCCTTGCGCCAGTTGTTGTCACCGGAAACGATGCACAGCGGGACCAGCTCGAAGGGCTTCTTGTTGCCTTTCTTCAGCTCTCGCTCTACGTCTGCAAGGATGCCCTTTACGGTCCCTGCCAGGATGCTACGAGCCTTTTTGTGGTCGCATTCAAGGGACCAGACATCATCCCCCCAGTCCACTTCATGCTCACTTGCGGACATCGCTGAGAAGATCAGAAAGTCCATGTCCAGGGCCACGCCGATACGGGCAGTCATCACCAGTCCTCCTTAGCAGGCATCTTGGCAATGCACAGCACGCAAATATTGTGTTGATTACACTGGCAACCTACGCTTTCAAAGAGTTTGAGCTTCCGATTGGCATCTTTCAGTTGAGAAGTAAGGGCTTCAATCCGCTCATACGCGGAAGCGAGTGCCCAACCTTGAGCGTCGTAGTTCTCGCTCATACCGCACCCCCGAAGTCCGCCAGGAACATCTGACCGGCAGTCGTCAGGGACCAGTAGCCCATGTTCTTGCCGCTGGTGGAGATGCACGAGATATGACCCCGGCTGGCAGCCTCAGAGACCAGTGCGGCATGTCGTCGGTAGAAGTCTGACTGGAAGGTCCGGGCCTCCTTCTTGATGGCGTACAACATCAGAATGTAATCGCCCATTACTTGCTGACCTTAACGGTCTGAATGGGGCCCATACGGGTTACGTTGAGGTCCTTGAGGTCCTTCCGCAATTCTTCCGCAACGCCTTGCTTAAAGGACTCACGGATACGCGCGCGTACAAGATCCTCGTCACTCATTTCAATGACTCGGGTCATGAAGGCAACACCAGCACGGGCATGTGCAGCTTTCTTAGGATCGTTGCTGTTTTCCTGAAGGCGAGCGGCTGCGATACCAAGTGCCAGAACGCCGCGCATCTCTTTAATTTCCGCGCTCGAATAGACCACGCGGGTACTGAAGGTGTGTTGAAAGTTCAAAGTTACGGCCATAGGTTCCTCCATAGAAACAAGAAAGGCCCCGAAGGGCCCTTGTTGGGTTGTTAGTGGCACTCGCGCCAAGTCGGTCCGATCTTCCCGTCTGTATCGAGGGGACACCGGAACTCGAACGCTTCGCCTACGTTTTTGATTGCCTGTTTGGACACCCCGAGGATGATCTGAGCGATCTCTGGGGTACGTGCTGCAATTTGAAGTTCGTCGTGGACCCAGGCCATGAAACAGAAGTCACCGTCCCAACCATGGATCAGGCCGTGTTCTTCCATCAGGATGCGCTCAACCTCCACCACCCACGCCTTGCAGACCAGCGCACCGGCTGACTGAAGGAGTGTGTTTAGAGCGCTGTGCGGGGATCGAACGTGTATCTTTCGACCGTCAAGGCCTTTGATCCAGCGGCGGCGCCATTTGATATCGAACTTACGGAGCGCAGGGTTCCACTTCTGATCAGCAATAAGCGAGTCTTCGAGAGCCGAACGAAGGTCAGCAATAACTGGGGTGCCTTCAAGGAAGGCTTTCTTCAGCTCCTTACCGCGCTTCGCACCGCCACCGACTATAGAGCCGATCTTGGCGTCACCAGCTCCATACAGGAACGCATAGATGAACGTCTTAGCGTTCCCTCGCCATGCTTCGTGTTGCTCGCTGTGCTTATCGCGAATGGTCCCCGCAGGAATGATCCCCGCGGCCAAACCGTTAGCCCAGTGAACGTCACCATTCAGGACCGTATCGGCATAAGCCCCATCGTCGAAGCGGGCCCCAAAGTGCCCAAGACAACGAAGCTCAAGGCCGGAAGCATCAACCCCAACCTGTACGCAGTTCTCCCAGCCCGGTAGGTGCCTCGCCAAGATTGCCCCGAAGAGCGAACGACACTCAGGGCCATAAGGGGAGCTTGCGGACGGCACTTGGCCCATGTTGGGATAGCTGTGGGTTGCTCGCCCGGTCACCGCCCCGTTAGGGTTGATAGAGCCGTGCATGAACCCATCGGAACCCACGAGGCGCAACCAAGCGTTATCCCCTTCGGCAAGCATCCCGATGCGCTTCTGAATCATCAGATAGTCACGCACCAGGGCAATGCATGCCTGGGCATCTGGGTCAGCAACTCGAACCCCCTCAAGGGTTTCATCATCAACCTTCGGGGCGCCCTTTTCGGTGAACTCTGTGGGCTCCCAACCGGCGATCTTCAAGACCCTAATCAGGTGCTTGCCCGACGCTGGGTTGAAGGTGACGAACTCGACAGGGGTATAGGGAGCCCCCTCGAAGGTTTCGCGCTTGTCCTTGCGCTTCCCGTCCTTGGTGTAGATCCCTCCGACCTTGGGATATTTCACCCGAGGCATCACACGGCCATCCGACCAGAACTCAATGGGTCTCTGTGTCACTGGATGTCGGAATTGCTCAGTGCCGCCCTTTGGTTCGTACCAACTTCCGAAGGTCTTTATGAGCTTCACAAGGAGGTCGGAACGCTGGCCCGCAAGATCCGCATAAAGTCGTTCGGCTCCTTCTTGGTCGAAGGGAAAACCGTTGCGCTCCATCTGGGCCAACGTCCAGGCCACTTCATGCTCAAGGTGTACGGCCCGGATTGAGTTCATCCAGTGTTCGCCGTTAGGAGCGAGGCCACCAGGGAAGTAGTAGGGATCGGACATCAGCTTTGTGACGAGCTTGGAGGTAACCACAACGTCCTGAACGCAATAGGCCTGCATGGCTGGAGACCACTCGGCCCACTCCATGCCTTTCACATAGGTGGTTCCGTCAGCGTTGCACTGAGCTATGAAGTCGTTTTTGTATTCGCCCTTCATCTCTCCAAGGCGGTAACCCCAGGCTTCAAGAGCGTGAGAGCCGAAACGACTACCAGGAAGGCGGCCCGTTCGCAGTAAGCCCGCGTCGGTGTCTCGGATGTTTGCGTAGATCAATCGGGAGAGGACAAGGGTGTCCATGACGCGCTTACGGGGGATGTTTAAGCGCTTGCCGAAGTATTTGCGCTTCAGCTTGTCCAGGGCGGGGATGTCGTACTTGATACCGTTGTGGAAGACGATTAGACCGTCAGGCTTTGCTGCTTCAGCTTCGAGTTGCTGTATGTACTCTTTGAATCGGTCGGGTCCGTACTCGAAAACTTCACCCGTAAAATAATCTTGTGTAACACCACAGTGAAACTTGGAGACGTCCTCAAGAAGGGCGTCCGTTTCGATGTCAGAAGTCAGCATTCGTCGGTGGGCCCTCCTTTCGAGTTGTCTTTTCAGTGATTCGGATGCAGCTCAAGGGGAGCCACAGACCGACCGGCTTGAGCCCGTTGAAGTAGCGGAAATTCACCGCGAAGCCGTGGAAGCCGTCGAGCTTCTGCGATGCAGGCGTGCCCGCTGCAATCCACTGGACGTTATCCACGGTGAAAAGGCAGCCGAATGGCGGCCAGGCGCTGCGCAGGTGGTGCCCCTTGGGGAGCGTGTTGATTACGAAACGGTCCCCTACACGGATGTCAGGATCTACAGGGACCTCGACCTTTACAGGCTCTGGCTTTGGTAGGTGCTTCGCGATTTCAGACAGCAAGTCGTCGTAGCGACCCTTTACGGTGTCTTCGCCTGACCAGCGAGGGGGCTTAGAGGGGGCGGAATCCTCGTAGACGTATCCGAGCGACTCCAGCAGGGCCACAGCAAGCTCCCCTTTCTTGAGGTGTTTACGGATTTCGGAAGAGTTCATTAGGTTCTCCTGTTGGGTTGCTTTAAGGGTTACTGAAAGGGCCCCTTTCGGAGCCCCTTGGATAACGCTTACAGCAGTGATTTGAGCTTCTCGGCCTGGGCCTTCAGGTCCTGGGCTTCTGCCCGCTCATTGGCGGCTTTTTGAGTAGCGGCTTTCGCGTAGGTGGTGTATTTCTCAGCGCTGTGCGCCTTCTTGCCGGAAGCCTTGACGAGGGCGATATGCAGTTTCTTCAAGGCCAGCTTGTACAGTTTCACGAGGGTCATAAGGGGTCTCCTTTTCAGTAGTCGGAATGGGACTCGGCTTGGCCTTCCCATGCTGTGTCAGTGTCGGTAAGACCCTCAGGGGTCCAACCATCCGGGGTCTCGTCGAGCCAGCCGGTTTCGCGGTTGTAGATCAGGTAACCGGCCACTCCGGTCTCCCCAGTGAACCGGCACTTCAGGACTCGGATAGTCACCACGTTCGGGTTATCCCCTTGCTGGTTCCTTTCCAAGGCAATGATGGTGTCGGAGAGTTGGCGTAAGGAGCCGGAGCCACGCAGGTCCGTAATAGATACCTGTCGGCCTTCTTCGTGGGCCTTCCCCTTCTCGGGGTTCTTCAGGTGGCAGATAACGACCATTAGGATGTCGTTGGTTTTCGCGAAGGTTTTCAGCTTGGTCATTAAGCGGTCGATGGTCTTCCGCTCGTCGCTGTTGTCGTCCATGCCAGACACAACAATCGAAATATGGTCAAGGACAATGACCTTGCAGCCCTGCCCCTTCACCATGTAATGCAGCTTTGATAACAGGCGGTCCTCTACCGACTCCGCGAAGGAGTCATAAAGAAACAGCTTGTCGTTCTCAAAGATCGTGTCAAAGGCCGCGTCAAACTCTTCTTCAGTCGTCCCGTCTGGGTTCTGTCTGTAGCGTCTGCGCATGTGGAGGCCCACGAGGTCCTCTACGGTTTCCTCTACGGACTCTTCGAGCATCGCGACACCAGTCTCAAGACCGGAGTTATGGAACCAGTTGTAAACGTTCTGGCGGACGAAGGTGGACTTGCCCATACCCGAGCCGGACGTGACCATGAGCAACTCACCCGCTCGGGCGTTCTTGGTCTTACGGCGCAACTCAGCAGGTCCCATCAGAGGAATCTGCGGGATTTCTTGCTTGTTCTTGATGCGATCTTTGAGGGCCTTTGCGGAGACCACACCGTCAGGCACGAATGGGGCAGCGTTCCAGATGGCGTCCGTAACTGCCTTGGCTTGGCCCTGCTGGATACACTCATTGGCATCCTTGAGGGGCAACACAGCAATCTTCACCTTGCCCGCAGGGAGGACCTCAGCAGCCTCCATAGCAGCCTTCCGCCCTGGCTCGTCCATATCGAACATCAGCACGATTTCATCGAACGTATCGAAGTACTCGTAGTTACGGGCGCAGGACTTACGGGCCGCTGCGGCTCCGGTCGGGATAGAAACCACCGGGTACTTGCCGCCCTGCAACTGGGCCACCGAGAGGCAATCAATCTCACCTTCGGTCACCACGATTTTGCGACCGCTTGACCAGAGATGTTTGCCAAAAAGGCAGTCAACACCATGCTTGCCGGTGGACGAAAAGTTCTTGTCCTCGTCGCGGACCTTCTGACCTACAAGGTTCCCGTGTTCGTCCCGGTAGTCGGCCACCTGGACCCATTTACCACCCCGCTTTCCGACCCAGTAGCCGTACTGCTTGCAGATGGCAGCTTGCAGGAAGCGCTTAGGGAGGTCGGCATAACGGCCTTGGTGGTCAGCAAGCGATAGCGTCCCGTCTGCCCTTAGGGTCTTAGAGCGCTCACCAGATACAGAACCAGTGGCCCCGGTGCGGTGATTACAGACGAAGCAATAGGTATGACCGTCTGAATAAGTTGCACATCCATCCGAAGAACCACAGTCGTCTTGATCACAAGGCCCCTTATGTAACAGCTCACTTTCGGGGTACTCGTCAGAACGATCCATCAGGACCGCCTACAGGGACCTCCAGGGGTTCGCCAGTCGCTCGGCGCCAGGACAGGTCGAGCCACTTCACTTGCATCTTGTCGTGGCGGTCCTTGGTGTAATCCCGGCGAACAGGGACCAACGTAGACCAGTGACGGGCCCCAACGAATCGAACATGAGCCGCGTCGATGCCGTGGTGAATCCCAGAGATAACGAACTGGTTCAGGTTGAAGTCAAATGAATCGACCGCTTCCATAACGTCGTCACACTCATAAACACAGATGTCGATATCCGTGCCTACAAGCTTGAAGCCGCCAACCAGACGGTCAGCTTTCGCGCCGTTGTAGACGTGAAAACCAACAGCGTCCAAACCGGCTTTAACGAGGATCTCGGCAGTAGTCGCCATAGAGACCCCAGCAATGATTACGTCGATGTCCTTGGGACGAACGCCAAAGAAAATGTCACGAGCGGCACCGCCTGCGATGATTGCGGGGACGCCTTCCTTCTGGAACAGCTCCACGATATCGAAAGCGCCCTGCATGGTTGCCCGAGTTACGGCCATAGTGGGTCCTCCTAAGTTAATAAGATTGCGAACAAAGCGAGCCCTGACGGGCCCGCCTGGAATGGGGGGGTTATTGCTTGATGCGGGACTTAAGCCATGCAGCTACGTCAAAGGACGGGCAGGCCTTGCCGCTGTCGAGGTCTCGGTGCCCGCAGATTCGGGCGCCTGGATACCAGACCATGGAGGCTTCCCAGACAAGGCCATCAAGGGCTTGCCACTGGGCTTCCGTGAAGTTGTCTTCAGGCTTCCCTGAAGCGTCGATTCCGCCAACGAGGCAGATACCGAGAGATTCGGAGTTGTGGCCCTTTACGTGGGACCCTACGACATCGCGGGGACGGCCCACTTCTACACGGCCATCGCGGCGGATGATGAAGTGGTAGCCGACATCCAACCAACCTTGCTGAACGTGCCATTGCCGGATTTCCCGAAGGCCAATGTCCATAGTCGGTTTGGTTGCTGCGCAGTGAATAACAATCAGGTCGGTCTTGATCCTCTTGTTGAATTGGACTTTCGCCATTACTTGGTCCCCTTTTCTATCAAGACCCCCGCAGGGATCTCTTTCCTTTTCTCCTTAAGCCATGCCAGGGGCACCAGCTTGTCAGCGTATTGGATTCCGTGTTTGTCGCACCAAGCCCCATAGGACGTAGGCGACCCCTTGTAGAGCTTCGACTTGGAGGACGAGAAGACCAACCGGATATCAAGGTCCGGGTACTGCGCTCGAAGGAGCAGGTGCTTAGCCCTGTCCTCAACCTCCCAGATGCCTTTACATTCGATGATGATCCCGTTTGCCAGGATGAAGTCAGGCAGATACTTCGCGGTTCGCTCTGGGATCGTGTACTTGATCCAGTGTTCTTCGAACGTGTATTCCGCCTTGTTCTTGTCGAGATGCTCGCTGTTCTTTTCTTCGAGGCCGGATCGAAAAACCGCTGAGGTTCTCCGAGGCCCCGTGTAGCGACCGAAGGCCACCCTTAGAAGTCGCCGCCGTATTTATCGTCGTCAGCATCTGCCTCATCGTCGTCGCCGCGCTGATCATCGTCAGACCAGCCTTGTTCCTGGCGATTCTCGTCGGCCACATAGCCCTCTTCGGCTTCGTCGCCCCATTCACCATCACCACCACCGAACTCGACCAGCTTCAACAGCATCACGGAGTCCAACTGAAGCTTGACGGACGCACCAGCGACCGCCGAGAAGCCATAGGCGAACATGGAGAAACGAGCCTTCAGCTCAGAGCCGCCAGAGATTGCCGGAACGTTGTTGATGCGCTTGCCCTTGGAGTCCACGACTTTCAGGACCAGCGGCTTCAGCTTTTCGGTTTTCTTGTCCACGTAGGAGGCGTAAGAACTGAACTTGAAGGTCACCGTACCGTCATCGTTGATGAAGTACGGCATGTTGCCCTCGTAGGGTTCCAACAGCTTCTTACCGCGAGCCAGTTTCTTAACCAGCTCGGGACGTTCCGCTTCGAACTTCTCGCAGATTTCGGCGTAGTTCGCCTCGTGAAGTTTGTTGATCTTGTTGATCAGCGCTTGAGCGTCCTTACTTGGGACAGTGAGGTCTACCTTGTAGACGCCTCGCGGATTACCAAAGCCCTTTTCAGGGTTGCCATAGTCCGGCTTTTGGATTGCGCAGTAAGGCTCAGCGGTGCCGCGTGGGGTAAACATGAATTCTTTCTTAATTGCCAAGAGTGATCCTCCTTTAGATAGGTGATAAGTTTCCTTTCGGGTTGTATTGCTAACAGTGAGGGGTTTTAACGCTGCCGCAGCTCATGCCAAAGAATGGCAATCACCAGGGCGACAGGGATTAGCATCAGGTCCATTAGTTGAACCCAGGACGCGCAACACTTACAGCCCCTTCTTGAAGTTGCTCCCGGCTGATAGCCATAGAGACCTCTTGGGCCGGGCTCTTACGAATAGAGCGGTAGACCGAGTACACAACCGACTTAAAGTGTTCGTGTAGAAACTTCTTGTTGAAGCGCCAAACGTCATGTTTGAAGTGCGCAAGGTCCGCCCCTTGGGAAAGTTCCAGCAGGGTCAGTTCAACAAGCTCTCGCTGTTTGTCGGTCATAACGCGGTCGTAAAGAACACCTGCAAGCCCCGATGCATTTACGTGGCTGTAGTTGTTCAGGTGAAGAAAGCCGTCAGGTTTCGCACGGCCATTACCGTGTGCTCGCCTCATTGAGTCACCATGAAGCGGTCAGTGTTGGGAGCCACCACCGGGCGAATGCGGGTCACCTTTGCCTTGGTGAACATGGTTTCGGTCTGAGCCCATGCCGCGTCCAGGCTGACCGCATAAACGGTTACTTCATCGACGTGATCGTCAATCTGTACGGTTGCCTTAAAGGCTTTAGTTGCTTGTTCCATTAGTTAGAAGCTCCTTGTTCTTTGAGAAGTGCGGACTGTTGAACGAGCCGAGCACCGAAGAACTCGACCTTTTCAGCGTCATAAAGACCGTCCGGTTTTGCGCCTGCTTTAACTTTCCCGAGGGTTCGTTGAGCGGCGCGGCGCCAAATCGCTTTAAAGGCGTTGCCCTCGGCGTAGTTCATTCCGAGCGCTTCGATAATGTCGTTACATTCAGCGATATAGGCGGAGTTGGTTTCCGTAGTTGGATTGTTGATTGCTACCGTGTAGTAGCTGACTGACCCGCCTGTATACTCAGTCATTAACGATTTCCTTCAGGCGCTTAAAGATCAGCGCACAGCGCGGCCAGTTGCCCAGGTAAGGGACCAGTTTCAATCGGCCCAACTTCTGGACTTCCGAAAAGACTCCCTTAGTCAGCAGGAAGGTTTCCTTGGAAGTGTCGTTAACCAACACCTTGTTGACTGGAGCCGGGTAAACCTTGCGAATCTCGCGATTAACACGAACGGAATAACGCAGGGCCTTAACGCCTTTGTTGTGATGCAGGAAAGTTTCGGACACGAGTGGGCCTCCTTTGGTTAGGTGAATGGGTCTTTTAGTTGCTAACAGTGAGGGTTTTTAATTGATCAGTGGCCCAGTACGCGCAGGCAGTAGAACCAACTATGGTCAATCCGGCATTCAGCCCAGAGAGTTACCTCGTACCAGACTGAAAGACCAAGAACAGCAGCTACCCCGGTAATAATTAATGCAGTCTTCATAGCGTCACTCCACCGGATTGCCCATTTGTAGGGCCTTCATGATGTCCCGCTGATTCAACTGCATATCCCGCAGAAGCGCAGACTGCTTTTCGATTCGCCGATCCAGCATCGCAATGGCGTCGCTTTGATCCCTCATGCCCTTCACCCGCTGGATGAACTCAGCGAGATGCTTCCAGCGATATCCGGTGCCACGGAAGGGCGAGCCATAGCGGTGATCGATCAGAATGTCAGGTGTCGCAATGATTTGCTCAAGGTCGCTAAACAGCTCTTTTCGGAAGTTGTTGCGGCGATCCTTTTCACGACCTTCAGCGGCTTCCTTAGCAGCTTCCTTAGCAGCTCTTTGGGCCTCGTCCTGGCCTTCGCACGTAACGGCTCGTTGGTCTTCCAGCAGGCAAAGCAAGCGACTGACAGGGCAATGGTGGTAATGGGGAAAAACAATTGCAGAAAGGTCATGTGTTACTCCTTAATCAGCGGGTCCGAGATGCCCCGGAAAGAGTCGAAACTTGGGTGACGGAGCGAGCCGTTTTCGTAGCGCTCCATAAAGGTGACCTTGCAGGTCCAGCCCTCGTAAGGATTTACCCAAGTAAGCGCCTTCATATCAGTAGCCTTAAATACAGCCTTGGTGAACTCTTCCATTTGGGCCTGACTGATCTTGCAGGCGTTGACCACATGGCCCGACTCAAGGAGGACCTCGAAGCCGATCACCCTGCCCTGGTTCGCCTTACCTTCAGTACCCCAGACCAAGCCAACAACCTTGCCGTCTTCGTTGTCCTTCGGGACTACCTTCCACATGCCGACTTGCTTCGACCGCTTGTAGAAACCGTTAGGGTCCTTGGCTACAACACCCTCGCCACCCTCGCCACGGATCTTGTCGTTGAACTGGTGGAGTTCCTCCAGGCTGAACACGTCGATGGACTCCACCACTTCCCACTGAATTTCGGGGAAGCGCTTTTGTAGGAGAGCCACTTGGTACTCAACGTGATACTTCATGACACTGTGGGGGACCTCGTAGGTCTTGCCAGAGCGGACAGCCTCAAGCGGAAGGATGCCGAACACGACCACCTTCAAGCGGCTAAGGTCAATTTCCTCTTGGCGGCGAAGAGTCCCGGCGATGTCCTTACACTTCAGGTCGTCAATTAGAAGCTCAGCGTCCAGCATGAACCCCTCGGGGAACAGGGCTTCGTCAGTACCAAAGAAGTCCAGCCAGCGTGGGTCCTGATTTAACGGTCCCTCAGCGATTGCCGGAAAGCGCTTACCTTCACGAGACAGCCAGTCAATCCAAAAGCCAGACGGCGCCTCAAGTGCAAGCGAGGGCTGAACACACAAATTCAAACGGACCCCGTCTTCCTTCTTATCTGCAATCAGATAGCTCCCGTCGAGAACCGCCTGAAGTTGCGCTTCGTTGTAGTCCACTGGACGGTGCGGTTTGGTCGGCAGAATTACAGCTTCAACCTTGCTCATTCAGCAGGCCTCCTTGAGGTTTTTAAGACGGTCGTTAATGAGGCGGCGAAGGGTTTCACCTACGGCCTCTTCTTCCTGCTTTCGGATAACTTCCAGGCGCTGCGCCGAAGACCCCGAGAGGAACTTGAGGCCCATCAGGAAAGACTGATCGATTGCCTTACGGCTCACGGAGTCGCCTACGCGGGTCTCAATGCAAAAGGTCCGATGGTCCAGGCGGTAGGCGATTACGCTGTAGGAAAGGGAGTTGCTCTGAGCGGTAAAGAGGGGATTCATTCAGCGGACTCCCACAGTGGGCGGTTGCCGCGCTGGGTCTTGTTGCGCTTACCTTTCTTCGCCCGGATCGCTTCCATCTCTTCAGCATCGCGGCGGGTCTTACGGGCGTTCTTTTCGAAGGTCATTGCGGTATTCAAAAGTGGATCTCCTAAATGGATTCGTTGGGTATTTCTAAAAGTGAGGGTTTTTAAATTTCAGGCAGCAAAAAGGCGCCCTTAGGCGCCCTCTTAGGTGTTGCGGTGGTTAGGCAAAAGCGAAGTCAGACTTCAGGATCTGGGTGATATCCAAGGAGCCCTGAGCGGGGACCTCAGGCATATCCTCAAGCTGGGTCTCATGGAGCTGGTCAAGGAATTGGTCCCTGAAGTCAGCGAGAACGTTTGTAGTCGCGTAGGTCTCCACCATGGTCTCGCGCACGGCCCGGAACATCGCCCCGGCCTTCGCTGGGATCGTCCCAAAGCTGTCATGAATGAGGCTAAAGAAACTGACCCCGTAGGCTTCGTGGGCCTTCACTACGGTCTTCCTTAGGTGGCTCCCATCCTGGCTGTGTACGAAGTTCGGGGAGATGCCCGATTGCTGCTTAAGGCCGTCAATGACGTTGCTGTCACGGACGTTGATCGTCGTTTGGAGACGCATAGAGCCCAGGAACGTCAGGTCAATCCGGCGCTGTTCCTGCTTCATGTACTCTTGCCACACTGGGAAACCGTCCGGGGTGGCCCAGAAGACGGGCATGCATGGCTTGAGCTGTACGCCGGTCTCCTTGCAAATGACCTCCTTGGCTAAGTGCTTGGCTGCGACCTGCAACCACTTCATGGCCTCCACAGCCTTCACTACGGTGACCCCTACGGCGTCCCAAATGAGGTTTGCCATGTACCGGGCGCACTGCGGAACGCTCGCGAAGAACTCTTGACCGGTCCCTCTGTCCATCGCTGGGTTGATGATGTCGCCAATCAGTTGCTCAGAGAATCCGAAAGCCTTCGAGCCATAGGCCAGGGTCATTACGGACCGCTTCGTTACCGAGCGGGTAACCCCATAGCCCAGCCAACCACGGGCCATCCCCTTAGTCCCGAGGATGCGCTTTTCTACAATCTCCCCGGTCTTCTTGTTCGTTACGGTTTCCGTGGAGTCCTCAGAGCCTTCCTCAAGGTCCCGCGCCAGGGCCTCGTTGACCCGATCAGCTACCAGCTTGTAGATATCCTGTACGGACTCGGAAGGAACCAAGTTGACAGCTCGCCCGCCCCGCTCGTCTCGAAGCATCGCGCTGAAGTGTTGAATCCCCGAACAGCTACCATCGAATGCAATCGGCAATGCGGATTCATGCAATGGCCCGTCACGTTTCACCCCTTCCCATTCAAAGCAGAACGCCAGGAAGCAAAAAGGGCTGTCCATCTGGGCCCAGTCAGTGCATCCCAGAGGGTCCCGAGCGCAGGCAAGAATCATCTCTTCGTTCTCCCTGACCCACTGCTTACGTTGATCGAAAGAAACCTTATCGACCCCGGCACAGTTCGCCCCGTGGATCATTAACCACTCAACCCCCTCTTCCCCCACAGGCTCCGCTATGGCTGCCTGCAAGAGCCCCTTGGTCATGTCGTTCCCCTGGGGGTTGAATGCGGGAATCGCGTAGACCCGACCGCGCCAGTCAAGGTTGTAGGGAAAGTAAATCGCTTCGTACTCAGCAAACTTGTTGGCTTGCTCAAGGGCAAACTCATAGCCCAGGCGGCGAGAGATGCGAGCCTTATCCCTGCGATAGATGGCGGAAGCCTCACGTTTCCAAGACTTCAACAGCTCAGGGTCTTCGTCCATGCCTTCGGGACGTGGCGGAAGCTCCTCACGCTCAGTAAGTGGGAATCCGTCGATAGGGACGTTCTTCCACTGCATCAGCGCATTAGCCACGGCCAAGACCCGCTGGTTAACACTCCAAGCGGTCTGTTGGGCCAAGTTGACGGCCTTGTAGACCTCGGGCATGTACACGTCGCGGTAACGGTTGAGCGCCTTCTTGGAGCGAACCCGGATGAACGGGATAGGCTTGCGACCTTTCGCCCAATACCCGCCACCGACCATCGTTGACCACTCACGGGGCGGGACGATCATCGGTTGATGCTGCGGCGAGATGCCAGCGAGGTTAAACGCACGGTCGCAAAGCTTTTTGGCCCACTCAGGATGCAACGAAACGTATTCGCCGTCGTGGGACTTGATGCCTGCAAACTCGCGTTTAACTTCGACTAACTGTGTGGACTCAATGAGAAGTTCGAGTAGTCGAATCCCCATGTGATAAGTCACGTCATTATCGAGCGTGTCCCACTTGACCCACTTAGTCGCCAATTGGTCAGCTTCGAGCATGTGACTCTCTACGCGCTCCAAGAACTTGACTTTATAAGTGTGTCCGTTGCGTTTATTGAGTGCGGCCTTAACGTGCTTCTGAAAGTGTGCAGCCTCTTGAACTCGAATACGGCCAAAGCGCGCCTCTTCCTCCAGGGACTGACCGATACGGATAGCAAGGGATTGAATAGTGACAGGGGAAGGTTTTGCCATGTCTCCCAAAACAATCTTGATAGTGATCGCAGCGACGGCCTCGGCGTTCATCTGCTGGAAGTACGAAAGCCCTACGTGCTTACGGCGGACCTTATGAACTTGATGGTCAACCCAGGCTTCATAAGCAGCGATTAACTTAGGGACCAAGTGGGAAAGTACAGGCTTAGCTGTTGCGTTCTCTGCGAACTCCCCCCGTTCTATCTGCCTCTCAAGTTGCTTACGGAAACGCTCCTCGCCAAGGGTGTACGCTTCATGCTCAAGACTAAGCTGAGTAGCGGCAAGTTCATCACCGTACATACCCGAGAGAGTCTCGAAGGCCCAGGTAGATTCACTCTTGATATCACTGAAGTCGTGCTTAGTTGGTTCAATTTGGCTTTTTACGGACATGACTATCCCTTAGAAGCTTTAAGGGCCTCTAACTAATTAATTGGTTGAGTTATTGAATTGCGGCCGCAGAGGGGCCTTAGAGATATCTCTAAGAACTCTTAAAGAGGATCTCTAAGGGAGGGCCTGGAGGGTTCTACTAACAGTGAGGGGTTTTAAATTTTCACGCTTCGATTGCGGTAATCCTTCCATGTATTTCTTCCAGCTTGTAGACAAAGCGCTTGGTTTCCCGTGTCGCTCGTAATCTGTGGAGGTGTTCGTTCATTGCTCGCACTTCAGTATCAAGAGCACCGGCCCGAAGCCTCTTGTAGTAGTCGTTCTCAAGGGCGCTATAGTCTTCCTCGTGCGACTCCTGCACGATGGTTAAAGCAGCAAGAGTTATTTCTACTGACAACCTCTCAACCCAGCGTTTGCAAGGGCCTTGGCCGAGCCTGAAGACTGTTTCAATCAGCCCCTCCTTAGTGGGGTGTTGGGCATAGAACTTGATCTCCTTCAGATTCATTTAACTTCGCTCCAGTGAACAAGGAGGTTTCTTTCCCCTGCTGTTACGGGCAATCCGTAATGACGCATAGCCTTACCGTTAAAGAACATTGCGTGACCAACTGGCAACTGCGGAACTATAACGGGCTCAGCAAATGGCCCGACATGGACAACAGTCCCGCCGCCTTCATGTTCATTAGTTAAGGCAACAACCATAGTTACGTCCGAGTCGCTATCGGTGTGCCAATGGCCGCGAGGGGTGTTATCTACTGTGTACTTAGCGGCTTGGATAACGCGAAGTTGGTCAGGGTCTTGGCCGAAAAGAACCTTAGCGAGTGGGATAGCCGCGTTATGCCAAAGAGCGCGAAGGCATTCATGCAGACTCGGGCAGTGATGCGAAAAGATCAGCTCAGGGATTTGCGCAGCTTCGTCTTCATCTTCGTTAACTGAGTAGTCCATGCAATCAAGTTCAAGCATGAGATCCTTGCAGAACTTGGCGGACAGGTACGGAAACGAGTAGACGCCTGGAGCGTGCTGTGTGACTTGGCTAAGTGCACCTGCCCAATCAGAGAATCGCCCGTAGTCCAGCGGGGAGATTGGGTTAACCTCCTCCGCGTATTCTGCAAGCTCCTTGAATGTATCTAAGTGCGCGTACAGCTCCGGGGCGAACTTATCAATACTGGGAATTGCGGTTATTGCTTTCGAGAGAACGTATGTCATTACTTCAATACTCCTATGATGGTTACACATTGAGCCGCTTCGGCGGTTAGTTGATACGGAGTAGCTTCAGCAGTTTTCCGGTAGCCCCCACCGTTGCGCTTAGTTACCGTCTCGCCGTCTTTTGGATAAACCGTAATGACGGTCTTACCAAACCCGAACAGCCCCCTTTTGAAACTTGCAAAATAATATTTACCGGCCTCTGTACGGACAATATGCGTTGCGCCCATTTGCTTAGCCCGTGCATGCAACCTAACCCGGCGCTCTGCAACTTCCACACGATTAGCGCGCTGTTCCGCTTGCTGTTTGCGCTCCTCCCGGCGTGCTACCAGCGGATGCATTACCAGCTCGTAAACCCTGCGCAGCAAGGCCGAGAACCGGATTTCCAGAGGACGCACCCAGTGGAACCACGCAGCCCGTGCTGCCAGCTCGCCCACCTCCTGGCCGTTCGATGCGGTGAACTGAAAGTTATTCGAGCCGACAACTTCCTCATCTTGCGGGTCCTGTTTGATATCCACTTGCAGCCAACGAGAACCTTTACGGTTTTCTACATACTGTGAGACCCCGGAAGTTAGTGCGTCTTCCATTGCCTTAAGGATCTTCAGGGCGAGCGAATCCGACGTAAACGCAGTTACGTTAAGTTTGTTTTTCATTTGTTTATTACCGTCTAATGTCGAAGTAGTAAGAGCCGGTGACCCAGAGGACCACCGTTAAGAGGAAGAACCAGAGTTGAATCAATACGAATCCTGTAGCTGCCTTTGAGTTGTTACGCTTGTTTGAGAGTCTTAATTAACTTGTCGCGGGCCTGGGCTGCGCGCGCGTACTCAGTTACCCGAAGGTCCGCTTTAAGCCTCCCAACGAAGTCCCCGCGCTCTTTGCACCGGGAAGCCTCCCCACGAGCAATCTTTGCGTTTTCACGCCAGTGCTTGGCCTCAGCCCGTAGGCGTGGAATGTCGTCTGCAGTGAGCATCAGGGTGTTCCTATGGATATTCAGGGGCTCTCTATCAGTGAGGGTTTTTGCGGGGCGCGTAGGATATTCGCCCAACCCTCACATGTCTATGCATCAATGCATATTTAATGCATTAGCGCATTTGTGGGACCAATGTAGGTTGCTGGTCGATAACCGTGATTGAGCCCCTGTCGGTGATAGCCACCCGCGCTGTCCAGCCTGGATTCAGCTCCGCAAACCGTGGGTGTTCCTTAAAGCTCGTAATGCGGCCTGTACGGTGCTTTCCGATGCCTACGTGGATCATGTCGCCGACCTTGAACTCACTCCCGCGCTTGTAGATCGATTCTTCTTCTCCGTAGGCTTCGGCCCAGGTCCTGGCGACTGCCTTTAGCCAACTCAGGCTGTCATCGCTGTACACGTCGCCGTCCGGTGCTTCCATGGTGTAGCTCGTCAAGCCGTTGGTGCTGAGAGTGAACTTGAAGGCGTGTTCTTGATGACTGGCAGTAATTCCCTCAGGGGCTGCTTTGAGGTCCGCTACGGTGAAGCTACGAAGGGTTTGCATGTCTGGAATCTCCGGCAATCTACGCATTAAAAGCGTATATCTAATCGTGGTCCTGGGCAGTTCTGCCCTGTGGTGCGCAATGTACTCACCAAAAGCGTACATGTCAACGCATTTTGTGCGTAGATCTCCGGAATCGAAAAAGCCCGGCGAATCCTTTAGGGACTCAACCGGGCTTCTGTGTGCAGCATCGATCAGTAAATAGGGTGTTGCTTAAGGGTCGTCATCAACGCTTTACGGGTCGCCGCGTGGGAAACCTTGAGGGACATTGCAAGGCAAAGCCACGATCCGAAATAGATACAAAGCTGGGGCCTGCCGTAGGCGTCCTTGTAGACCCCGTTCATGGCTACTATCGCCTCTCCAGCAAACCAAGTACCGGACGCATCCTTGTCCGCTATCACACCAGCCTCGGACAGCTCGACTAAGGCAGCGTGGAACGTTCTGATTAGATCAGCGTGAGACCTGGGCCGCGAGCTTACCGGCACCATCTGGTGGATCTCATAGGTAGAGGTGATCAGTTGGGGTGAAACCATGTCTTCAAAATCCTAATAGAGCTGTCACTCTCGGGAACGCCTGGACAAGCTTAATGATCCCGTAGAGCACGGCGATACTGAGGACCCACGCGGCGACTGTTAGCGCCTTGTCCATGGGTCACTCCTTTGGAAGCGTGAAGGCGGTGGCTGTACCGCCCAGGACGTACCAGCAGTTACGGTTCAAGCCTGAATCCTTCGATATGGCTACGTCCGTAATACCATCGGCGCCCTGTGCGTAGGCTGCGACCTTCAGGTCAATTAATACTGTCGCTTCTTCCGGGGCCTGCTCTACGAAACTCCTATGACACCGACCGGCTGACACCTTGCTTACCACTTCGGCACCCTTAGGGATTGAGTCGTACACCTTGACCGTGCGTACTGCTTCGCGTTGGTCCTTGATGCTGGCGTAAGACTGCTCGTTGCCCACTTGAAGATTTGAAGAGTGGCTACTACAGCCCGTGATTAGGCCAGACAGTAGAGCCAGGTAAACAACCGCTCCGCGCATTAGAAGCTCCTTATTTGAGAAGCCCCGGATGATACCGTCAGGACGCCTTAAAGACACCCTCTAAGACCTCGGCCAGGGTGCCTACAGGGATCGAAGAACCGCCGTAAGTATCGTAAGCCAAGGTCCCCGTAGAGTGCCCAAGGAGCGCTTGAGCGAAGGCAACAGGAACACCTGTAGTCTTGAAGGATGAAGCCATATGGTGCCGTAAGGAGTGCAAAGTCTGGTGTTCGGACTTGTTGGGGAGAATCTCGCGGATCATCACACCGAGCCGCTTCCGTGCCTGGACATTGTTAACCCCGTGGTACACAGGTAGGGCTGGCTTAGGCCCCTGTAGAGCCTCCTTGAACCCTTCGAGGTCAAACCCCAGGACCCCGTCCACCAGAGGCACTACACGAACGCTGTATTTGTTCTTAACCGATTGCCCCTCGGCCTCCTCACGGATGTTGACGCATGTGTGGCCGTCAATCTCAGGGATGTCCTTGGTGGTTAGCTGTGTGATCTCCCGAGCCCGAGCCCCGGTGACAGCCAACAGAGACAGTCCCCAACGCTCCCAACTGTCCGCAGGAAGGGTCTCGGCGTGCCTCAGTAAGGTTTCCACCTGGGAGCGCTCGAACGGGATACGCGAGCTTTCGGCGTCCTTATTGAGCTTGAGCTTTGAAGTGTAAGCCTTGGTGAGATAGTCATTATCCACAGCCCAAGTCATGACCGTTGTGAACTGGGTTATTAGGTTGTTCACTGTCGAAGCCTTCCGACTCTCTAACAGCTCGTCACGCATAGCCACCAAGTCAGCCCGCGTGTGCTTCCGTAGGTCTGTGGTCCCGGTGACCTCCAACGCCTCGCTAATCTGCTTGTAGTTGCTCTCGTAGCCATCCAGGGTGGACTGCTTAACGTCCCCCTCCTTCTCCTTCAGGTAAACCGGGTATAGGTCATCCCAATGGAGCGCCTCTTGTGCTGCCCTCAGTGACTGCGCAGGGCCATCCCCTACGATGCCTTCGAGGTTGTCCACGATATCCACAAGGTCCTTTGAGTCGCCCCGGAGACGCTTAAGGGACGCTTCAAGAATCCTTTGAGCCCCAGCGGCTCCCCTGTGCTGATTCAAGGACATGCCCATGCTGGCCGTAGCTAAGCTGATGTTTACCTGAAGGTCCCCGTAGATCGACTCATAGGCCGATAGGGAGGCGTCTGTGTGAGCCTGGGAGAGAGCGTTAAGAGCCACGAAGGCTAAGCGCTCCTTGATGTCCGCCCATGGTGCCTCTGGGTTATCAAGGTGAAACACCGCGAGGGCGGCAAGGATGTCTTTGGTCAACTCTGTGGCTCGTGGTCGTTCGGTGGTGCGCAAGGATACCGTAAAGAGTCCCGTGGTAGCCCCTACAGGCCGCATACGCAGGTAGTAGACCCCCTCCCTCCTATACAGATAAGGACAGGCGAGGATGGTTTGTAACAGTGTTGTCTCTCTCTTGGTGCACATAGAGGGTTCCGCCCAGTGTTTGTGGGGCTCCCTCAGTGCTGATTCCAATTTAGGTAAAACTGCACCAGCGCCGCAGCAAGATCGGCTTGCAAGCCTTGTTCCAGACACCATTGTTCGGTGTGTTTCGTGACTTCCGGCCAGTGTTGCAGCAGGTTTTTCCAGGAATCGGCCATGGGTGCCTCAGTGTTCCAGGCCCGCCACAAGGCCAGGACCGCAGCCTTGGCGCCCGGGGAAAGCGCCCGGGTGTACAAGGAGAGAAAGGCCTCTAGCTTGTCCAGGTGGATGTCTTCGTCCTGCCGGTAGATGTGCCAGAGCATCGGTCGCCCCGCCCATTGCGCCCGCACAAAGGAGTCCTCCCCCCGCACCGCGTTGAAAGCACAGCACCACAGCAAGCGGTCGTAATCCTCCTGACGCACAAAGGGCAGCACCTGGATGGTCAGGGCCTGGCGTACTCGCAGGCTGCCAACAGTCAGTGGCTCGGCTCCCAACCAGCGCTGCACATCTCCCAGAATCCGTCCTTCAGGCACCAGTAGATGGGTCGGCTGGGCATCAGCGGCCAAAACATCCAACCAACTGGCAAGGCCCGCATTTTCGTAGGCAAACAGCGATATCAATCGGGCATCAGCGGCGGGCGAAACGCCCAGTCCCTGGAGGAAATCCAGCTGGGCCTGGCGATTGCGCTGGAAGTCATGCCGCTGTTCCAGCAGTCCTGCCTCGCGCAGGAGCCCACCGGTACCGGCCTGAAAACCGGGAAAGAAGAAGTACTTCTGCACCCCACGAAACTTCACCGAAGGCAGGCCGTGACAACCACTGACCCAGTCCTCGGCGCTCAGGTAGTCCAGATTCAGCCACAGCGGCGCACGCTCGCGGTCGGCCATGGCGTCCATATAGGCGTGGGGCAACTGACAAGCAAACGCGGCGATCACCACATCGGCCGCCGCTTCTGCCTGCCAAGCAGCCGGCCAGTGCCTGACTTCGACGCCATCCTGGTATTGCCGGGCCAGCTCGACGTCAATCTGCGGGCAGATTTTTTCGAACGCGCGCAAGTCATCGACCCACAAACGCACCACACATTGATGCTCGGCAACCAGTTGCCGGGCCAGGCGCCAGGTCACGCCAATGTCGCCGTAGTTGTCGACCACGCTGCAAAAAATATCCCAGGAGGCTTTCATTCCAGTCCCCGATTGGCAAAGGCGCCGATTGTCCGCATAAATGCGCCTGCGCAGAAGAGCCAACCGCGATTATCTTCGTGCGACAATCAGCCCTCGCCCAACACTGCCCGCCAGGAGGCAACCATGTCCTATCGCCCACCCGCCCGTCGACCGCTGCGCATCAGCCTCAACGTTCTGGCCCTCAGCGGCAGTATCGCCCTGGGCCTGTGGCTGGGGTTTCTGGCCATTGCCCTGACCTGCTGGCTGGCTGCGCATTTTCTCTTCAGCCAACAACTGGCGCCCGTGGCGCAAGCGGTGCAGCAGTTGGCGAAACCACCGGTGGTCGTACCTGAGCCACCGAACCGCTTGTTCGAACAGTATCAGGAGAATCTGCGCAAGAACGAAGAGCTGCAGTCCCTGGATAGTGCTCGCAACAACCCACGCAACTTGTCCAACCCCAAGTGCCAGTTCTGGTTGCAACAGGACCAGACCGCACCAAGCGAAAAGAGTCGGGCCAATGTCCTGCAATTCTGTAATTGACCATGAATAAACAGTCTGTCTGCCAACTGATTCTGCAACAACTTCGGGACGATCTGGAGGTTGCGTCACGGGCCGCGCAAACCGCCTACGAAACCGCTACCCATGAAGAGAATATTGCCGAGAACAAATACGACACCTTGGGCCTGGAAGCCTCCTACCTGGCGGCCGGCCAAGCCCGGCGGGTCGAAGAGATCCGTCAGGCGCTGAATCTTTGGCAAAATTTGCCCCTGCGCCCTTACGACTCACAGTCCGGAATTCAGGTCGGCGCGTTGTTGGGGCTGGAAGATCAAAACGGCCACGAACAATGGCTGTTTCTGGGGCCCGATGGGGCGGGCCTGAAAGTCTATGTGGTGGGGCAGTTGGTGACCGTCATCACTCCACGCTCGCCGCTGGGCAAAAGCCTACTGGGCAAGTTCGAGGAGGATGAGGTGGAAATCGTGGTGGCCGAGACTCGGCAACAGTTCACTGTCACCGAGGTCCGCTAGGCTGGCTGAAAATCAGTGAACCGGTAGTTCAACGCCATCGAACAGCTCTTCCAGCTCCTGCTTGTTGTGGCATTGAATTGCCTTGGCCATGACTTCACGGGTGAGGTGCGGAGCAAACTTCTCGATGAAGTCGCACATGAAGCCACGCAAGAAGGTGCCACGACGGAAACCGATCTTGGTGATGCTCGACTCGAACAATTCACTAGCATCCAGTACCACCAGGTCGCTGTCGAGCTTGGTGTCGACCGCCATCTTGGCCACGATGCCCACGCCTAGCCCCAAACGCACATAGGTCTTGATCACGTCGGCGTCGGCGGCGGTGAACACCACCTTCGGCGTCAGACCACGATGGCTGAAGGCCTCGTCAAGCTTGGAGCGGCCGGTAAAACCGAAGACGTAGGTAACGATGGGGTACTCGGCCAGGGTTTCCAGGGTCAACTTCGGCAGTTTGGTCAGCGGGTGACCCTGCGGCACCACCACGCAACGGTTCCAGCGGTAGCACGGCATCATCACCAGATCACCGAACAGTTCCAGAGCCTCGGTGGCGATGGCGAAATCCACGGTGCCGTCGGCGGCCATTTCCGCGATCTGCATCGGTGAGCCCTGGTGCATGTGCAGAGCGACGTCGGGGTATTGCTTGATAAAGCTACTGATCACCGGCGGCAAGGCGTAGCGCGCCTGGGTATGGGTGGTCGCGATGGACAGAGTGCCCTTCTTCTCGTTGGAGAACTCCTGGGCAATCTGCTTGATGCTTTCGACCTTGCGCAGAATCTCGCCGGCGGTGGTGATGATGCGCTCACCGGCCGGGGTTACGCGGGTCAGGTGCTTGCCGCTACGGGCGAAGACCTCAACGCCGAGTTCGTCCTCGAGCAGACGGATCTGCTTGCTGATACCTGGTTGCGAGGTGTAAAGGCTTTGGGCGGTAGCGGAAACGTTGAGGTCGTGGTGCGCCACTTCCCAGATGTAGCGCAATTGTTGAAGCTTCATATGAATCCCTCAAAGCAGGTAGACGCCACGGGTATCAGCGACGGTATATAACTATATTAATGGTCAGGAGAATAAATCTAGAACTTTTATTCAAAATTTTCCATTCCGTCCTCAGACATCGCCCTGACGTCGGCGCTGCACCAGAGGCACCAGGTAAACCGGTACTTTGGCCAACTGCAAAACCCGGGTTGCCGTACGCCCCAAAGGAGTTTGAGCACCGACCCCGTGGCTATGACTTCCCACGATCAGCAAATCCACCGAGAGTTTCGCCGCCTGATCCAGAATCACCTGTGACGGATCCCCCTGAAGGACACGCACCGACTGGATCAAGACCAGATCCTGCATGCCCTCCCCCAACTCCTCGCGAAAACTGTCGAGCACCCGCTGCTCGATATTGGCCATTACCGTACTCAGGCCCTGGCGATGAAACTCATTCAGCGACTGCTCATCCAGGTAACTCTGCAACACCGATTCGGCGAACAGGCCCATGGGCTCTACAGCGTGCACTACATGTAAGTCGGCATTGAACGTTCGAGCCAGCTCCAGCGCATGCTGCATCACAAAGGGTGCATACAGACCGAGGTCGGTGGCATACAGCATCGAACGAATCATATGACCTCCTCAACTGCCAATACGGCGGAGATTGATTCAGCTTAGCAGTGCCTGGAACTGTGGGAGGTTCAGCGCAAAACCTCGAACTTGAGGGTTCAAGTCCGAGCTTCGTTACTGATGCCGTGGGGTACATGACCGGTGGCGACCACCTCGCGAGCCAACTCGCAGTGACCGGGCTGATCATCGAAAAAGACATCGGCGGCGAACGCTTCGAGAAAAGCGGCTTTTTCCAATCCGCCCAGGAACAAGGACTCGTCCAGACGAATGTCCCATTCGCGCAACGTGCGGATCACTCGTTCATGAGCCGGTGCCGAACGAGCGGTCACCAAAGCGGTACGGATTGGACAGGTATCGTTGGGAAACTCGCCCTGGAGCAGATTGAGTGCAGCCAGGAACCCCTTGAACGGCCCTCCTGGCAAGGGCTCCCGAGCCGCCTGCCGCTCGCTGGCCTGAAACGCCTCCAGGCCACCGGACTGATAGACCCGCTCCGAATCATCGGAAAACAATACTGCGTCACCGTCGAAGGCAATGCGCAACTCGCCATTTTCCGCACGCCGGGCCCCGCCGGAGAGAATGGTCGCAGCGGCAAATCCGGCGTCCAGCGCACTGCGCACATCCTCGGCATGGGTCGAAAGAAACAGGTCGCTGCCAAAGGCCGCCAGGTAGGGATAAGGACTGCGACCGCCAACGAACGCGGCCCGGGAAATGGCCAAGCCGTAGTGCTGGATTGAATTGAATACCCGCAAGCCGGTGTCGGCGCTGTTACGCGAGACCAACACCACTTCAACCCGCGCATGCCCCAGGCTGGCGTTCAGGCTGAGGAGCTTTTTCACCAGGGGAAAGGCATCGCCCGGCTCGAGGATCTCCTCCTCATGCTCGATCTGGTATTGCCGATAGGCCTCGACGCCTTGGGCCAGATAGACCTTGTGGCTGTCACTCAGGTCGAACAGCGCCCGCGAGGAGATCGCCACCACCAGTTTGTCATCCAAGCCCTTTGCCATGTTCCGCCCCTTCAGGTGATGAGCCCAGCTCAAGCGTGGCGTCGGTCGATGAAACTCAAGGCTTGGTACAACGCCTGGATTTTCGGCAACTCACAACCGGCAGCCCGCGCTGCCGCCAAAGGTGCGGCATAGATAGCCGCCAACTCCAGAGGACGCTGATGCAGGAAATCATGGTACATGCTCGGCCAGTAGTCGGGCATGTGCTCAGTGGATTTGAACAACTGCTGTGCATAGGCGACGGGGATGACATGCCCGCAAGCCGCTGCACCCTGCAGCACTTCCTGCATCAGATCCTGAATCAACTCACGGCTAGCTGGGTCGCCCATCAGCGGCGTGGTGCTAGCCTTGAGCAACACCGACAAACCGTTGTACGGCACATTCCACACCAGCTTTTGCCAGCGCGCCTGATGCAGGTTGCTCATGGCCTGGGAGTCGAGCCCAGCTTCACGAAACAAAGCGGCGCCCTCCTCGACAATCGTCTGGCTCAAGGCCGGATCAGCACTTGCCGGACCGCTGTGGTAACCAAGGTTCACAGCTCCCAAGGCCTGATGCTCGATCTGGCCAGGCCCCGCACGATGCACGCAGATAAAGCACAGGCCGCCCAATAGATGCAGCGACTCGGGCAGCACAGCGCGCAACGCATCTTCGACATCAAGGCCATTTTGCAATACCAGAACCTTGGCATCAGGTGCCGCCGCCTGGATGATCGACGGTGCCAGCTGGACGTTGCTGGTGGCTTTGGCGCCCACCAGCAGCCAGTCACAAGGGGGCATTTCTTCGGCGCTGGCGTACGCCTGCACCGGCTTCAGGCTCAGCACTCCATGCTGGGTGCTGTTGACCCTTATCCCTTGCTCGACCACCGCCGAGAACTCGCTGCGTAATAGAAAGTGCACGTCGAAACCAGCCCGGGCCAGCATCACCCCGTAGAAACCTCCGATCGCTCCGGTCCCGATAATGCCCACACGCGGTTTACGGCCTGCACCCATCAAGGCAACTCCTCTGGTAATCGATTAAGCGCCTGACCCAGGCTCTCGCTGAGCTCCTTGTACGTCAGACGGGACTCCAAGGCCCCATAAAACTCACCGTCGCGTACCACGAACAGGGCCGGGAGGTGAAACACCTGATAACGCTCCACCGCTCCGCCGTTGTCGCCCGCATCGATCCAGCACAGACGGTCGACCGGCAGCGCCAACTCCGGCAATTGCGCCCGGGCCCAACGACAACCGGAACAGCCAGGACTGGTGAAAACCAAGAGGGAAATACCATCCAGGCCCAGTAGTTGCTGGTCGACATCGAAGTCGGACAGTTCCAATTCGACCACTATACTGGTGGAGACAATGTCAATTGGACGACACTTGGAGTCTGCGGTCATGGGACGTTTTCTGCCTCATCCTGATGAAGTTCCGGTTGAACTGACCCTGCGCAAGCACGCGTGTATTTCGCGCCAGCGGTTGCACACTATCAGTCTCGGCGGCATGGCATGCAATTACCACCGTGCCTGGCGCCGTGGCACTGCGCTGGAGGTGCACATGCCGACGTTGGGGGAAAATGCCCGCTACAACGGCTATGTCGCCTGGTGCCTGAAACGCAAGCGCGGCTATCTAGTTGGCATCGCCTTTGTCGATGAACAAACGCTGTTCGGCGCCCGCATGGGCGAACAGGTGTGCCAGATTGCCCGCTACTGCCGCCTGCATGAGCCTCAGAGCGAACAGCAATGCATCGAGGCCCTGGCCCTGGATTGGGTCGAGCAGCACGCCGAGGACTATTCCGAAGACAGCGTGCACGAGGCTTTTGTGCAGCCATAGCCCAATAAAACCGCCGCCTGCCCATTGTAGAGTCACTGGGTAACGCGCTAAGGTTCCGCTCCCCGACGCGCTCAAATCCGCTGTGCTCCGCCGCGCGGGGATCGCTGGCGGCCGGCACCCGTGACCTGACGAGTAACACGATGGCTGATTTACCGATCAACGACCTTAACGTCGCCTCCAACGAGACCCTGATCACCCCTGATCAACTCAAACGAGACATCCCGCTGAGCGACACTGCCTTGCGCACCGTGACCAAGGGTCGCGAAGTTATCCGCAATATCCTCGACGGCACTGATCATCGTCTGTTCATCGTCATTGGGCCCTGCTCGATCCACGACATCAAGGCAGCCCACGAGTACGCCGAGCGGCTCAAGGCCCTGGCGGCGGAAGTCTCCGACACCCTGTACTTGGTGATGCGGGTGTACTTCGAAAAACCACGCACTACCGTGGGCTGGAAAGGCCTGATCAACGACCCTTACCTGGATGACTCTTTCAAGATTCAGGACGGTTTGCATATCGGCCGCCAACTGTTGCTGGACCTGGCCGAAATGGGCTTGCCCACTGCCACCGAAGCCCTGGACCCGATCTCCCCGCAATACCTGCAGGATCTGATCAGTTGGTCGGCCATTGGTGCGCGTACCACCGAATCCCAGACCCACCGCGAAATGGCTTCCGGCCTGTCGTCGGCCGTAGGTTTCAAGAATGGCACCGACGGCGGCCTCACCGTGGCGATCAACGCCTTGCAATCGGTTTCCAGCCCGCATCGCTTCCTCGGGATCAACCCACAAGGCGGTGTGTCGATCGTTACGACCAAAGGCAACGCCTACGGTCACGTGGTGCTGCGTGGCGGCAACGGCAAGCCGAACTATGACTCGGTCAGTGTCGCCGTCTGCGAACAGGCCCTGAGCAAGTCCAAGATCAAGCCGAACATCATGATCGACTGCAGCCATGCCAACTCCAACAAGGATCCGGCACTGCAACCTCTGGTCATGGAGAACGTCGCCAACCAGATCCTCGAAGGCAACCAATCGATCATTGGCCTGATGGTCGAAAGCCACTTGAACTGGGGCTGCCAGGCGATTCCGAAGGACCTTTCGGAACTGCAATACGGCGTCTCGGTTACCGACGCCTGTATTGACTGGGAAAGCACCGAGAAAACCTTGCGCGGCATGCATGCCAAGCTCAAGGACGTGCTGCCGAAACGCGATCGCGCCTGATCTTTTTCGACAGCCACAAAAACGCCGGGCCAAGCCCGGCGTTTTTCATGGTCGCCCCGATCAGAGTTTTGCAGCGTGACGCTGATGGCGTTCCATGTAGCGCTCTACATAAGAGCAGGACGGGATCACCGTGTAGCCCATGCGCTCGGCGTACTCCAGCGCCTGCTCGGTCAACGCCGCAGCAATACCGCGTCCACGCAGCGCGTTGGGCACGAAGGTGCGATAAATATCCAGGGTTTGCTTACCCAGGTCCATATAGGTCAGGTAGGCACGATGACCGTCCACATTGGTCTCGAACTGATGACCAGCCTGGTCATGGTGGATGGACAACGCCTCGCTCATCACTACTCCTTGCGGGTCTGGAATGCCGACCCCTACCTTACCGATGTTTTTCCGGCGAAGGAACAACTACGCCACCTCGTACCTGCAGGACGCCGAGTAGAAGCCATCGCTCTTGTCACCACGAGCACGTTACAAAATAGTAGGCGCCCTTGGCATAAATGCTCAAGCCACACTCATCACAGATCAGCGCAAAACCTTGCCCAACCCTCGACTGAAGCCGCGCCAAGGTGAGCGTAAGAATGCGTAGGAGCTAAACATCGCCGGATGCTGAAACTTAAGACGAGCTTCGCCTCTTAAAGTCACCGGCAAGATGGATAAAGATAGGCCCACACCCGTACAAAATCTGAACAAAAGTGTCATCGGCACAATATAGAACGACTTTAGCCTAGACTCAGAAACTGCGCCTGGAAAAGCCCGAGGCCAGCGCTGGCACGCAAGCAGGACCCTCTGCCAGAGCCTTGCCGCTGAATATTTTTTATACAAGCCGCTAAAAAGTTGCTCGAAAAAGATTCACCGCCTAGACTTTTTTTTGCTTCTTGCGCTACGTCAGTTTACTTACTACAAGTAATGGGTAGTATGTACGCCGGCTGTTTCCTCACTCTGAGGCGATAGCTATTAATAGAAAGTCCTTGAAGGGGAACACGATGAACAACGTTCTGAAATTCTCTGCTCTGGCTCTGGCCGCAGTTCTGGCTACCGGTTGCAGCAGCGTATCCAAAGAAACCGAAGCTCGCCTGACTTCTGTTGAAGACTCGTCGGCTCGTGCTCAGGCTCGTGCAGACGAAGCCTACCGTAAAGCTGATGAAGCTCTGGCTGCTGCTCAAAAAGCACAACAGACTGCTGACGAAGCTAACGAGCGCGCTCTGCGTATGCTGGAAAAAGCTAGCCGCAAGTAATAATCCTTCGGGATTGTTATCAAGCCGATCCATTTTTTGGATCGGCTTTTTTATTGCCTGAAATTTTCCACGGGCAATAAAAAACCCGCGCATACCAACCGGTATCCGCGGGTTGTCGTTGTATCGCTTACTGCTGCATATCGTAGGGGGTACTGGACAGCGATGCCGCGGACGCCGTGGTTGGCACAGCGATCTCAACCGGCAGACCATCTTCGGCCGCGACCACATCACGTACCACATCCCAATTCATGCGTAGGTTATTGGCCAGGTCCGCACGTTTGAGCAAGGCATTGATCACCGCAGTGTGCTTGTCGACCACCGAAGGATTGCCCTTGTCATCCAATGGAGTATGCGCCTCCAGGTAGACTTTGCCGCCACTGACACCGAACTTGTACGGGTCGTTGATGATGCGTACGGAAGTTCCCACCGGAACCATGCCGGCCATTTCCAGCACATTGTTGTTGAACATACGGAAACAACCGTGGCTGGTACGCATGCCAATCCCGAACTTCTTGTTCGAACCGTGGATCAGGTACCCCGGAGTGCCCAGGGTGAACTTGAACGGCCCCAGCGGATTGTCCGGCCCTGCCGGCACCACGTTCGGCAACGGGTCGCCATCGGCAGCATGCTCGGCCTTGATCGACGCTGGCGGAGTCCAGGTCGGGTTCGGGGTTTTCGCGGTGATGCTGGTGTGCGCAATCGGCGAGCCCCAACCCTCACGACCGATACCCAGAGGGAACGTGTAAACCACGCTCCGGCCCTTCGGGTAGTAGTACAGGCGATACTCGGCCAGGTTGATCACGATGCCTTCACGAGGCCCCGGCGGCAGGATGAAGCGAGTGGGCAGGACCACTTCGGTGCCCGCACCCGGCAACCACGGATCGACTCCCGGGTTGGCCGCCACCATCTCCAGGTAACCCAGGTCATAAGTAGTGCCGAGGTCAGCGAAGGTGTCTTCATACTTGGCCTTGATCACCTGCACCTGACCGACGATGTCTTCACCAGGCGGCGGTAGAGGCAATTCCAATGCGGCAACGGGACCAGCCACACACAATGCGGCAAGAGTCAGGCAGCGGGTGACGACGGGGAGGCGCGGCAACATCCGGATAATCCTTCGCATGAACAACGAATGAAAGAACACGATTGTACACCCCGCCCCTTGGCTGCGGGAGCCAGGCCGGAGAGACAAACATAGACATATGAAATCCCTGTCGAAACGGTCCGCTACGGACCGTCTACAGCTCGAACCGCAACTCCGGCCAGATCGGCGGCGTGCCACGTTTTTGCGACTCCAGAATCGCCCGGCACAGCGGGCAGAGTCGTTGGTCCTGGAAAATCGTCCGACCCACAGTCGACCAACGAGGCTGGGCAGGCAACAACGTGCCACACAAGGTCCGATCGGCGGAACCTCCCAGCTCCAACTGACGCGTCACTAGATGCACCCGAACCTCCTGGCAGGCGAACAGGTCGAGCTGTTCATCAGGCTCGATCAATTGATAGGCAAACAGGGACCAGGCGGGACGCGGCATTGGGGGCTCCAAATAGGGGGCGCCACATTAGCCGAAACACTGCTACTAGAAAAGCATCAAAGCAGCGGTTTTAGCGTCGGCCAGACATTTTCCAGCAACTTGCCCTGAGCCGCCGCTGCGGGGTGCAGACCATCTGCCTGCATCAACTCCGGATGACCGCCGATCCCGTCGAGAAAAAATGGCACCAGAGCCACCTTCTTGTCACTGGCCAACTGGCCATAGACCTGAGCGAATGCCTGGGTATAGCGCACACCGTAGTTGGGCGGCAACTGCATGCCCAACAGCAGCACCTTCGCGCCACCGGCCTGGGCACTGTCGATCATCGACGCAAGATTTTGTTGCAATTGCTGGGGCGGCTGGCCACGCAAGCCATCATTGCCCCCCAACTCAAGTATCACCACTTGGGGTTTATGCTCTGCAAGCAGCGCTGGCAGCCGCGCCTGGCCCCCGGCACTGGTATCACCACTGACCGAAGCGTTGACCACCTGATCATTGAAACCCTGCTCCTTGAGCCGCTTCTCCAGCAGGGCAACCCAGCCTTGGCGGGTATCCAGCCCGAAAGCCGCACTGATACTATCGCCAACGATCAGGACTGTACCCGCCGCTGCGTTCTGGGCCATGCACATCAAGGCCAGGCCGGCACTCAAAAACCATACACGCATCGGATTCTCCATGGGCGCAAGCATTCTCACTGCGCGGAACCTTAGCAAAGTGGTTCCCAGCGCGGAAGGTGAACTGACCATCCTCCACGAACTCAGCCTGGAACTGAATCAAGGCGATAGTCTGGCCATCGTCGGCGCCTCAGGTTCCGGAAAATCCACACTGCTCGGATTACTGGCAGGGCTCGACCTGCCCAGCAGCGGCGAAGTCACCCTCGCCGGACAAGCCCTGAGTGGCCTGGATGAAGACCAACGAGCACGTATCAGAGCCGAACATGTGGGATTCGTCTTTCAATCCTTCCAACTGCTCGACAGCCTCAACGCCCTGGAAAACGTCATGCTGCCCCTGGAGCTGGACGGCCGCCGCGACGCCCGCGAGCGCGCTACCGAGCTGCTGCAGCGGGTCGGCCTCGGTCAGCGCCTGAGCCACTCGCCACGCCAGCTTTCCGGTGGCGAGCAACAACGAGTGGCTATCGCCCGGGCCTTTGCCGCTGAACCTGACGTACTGTTTGCCGATGAGCCCACCGGCAACCTCGACAGTCATACCGGTGAACGTATCAGCGACCTGTTGTTTGAACTCAACAAGGAACGCGGCACCACCCTGGTGCTGGTGACTCACGATGAACGCCTGGCCCATCGCTGCCGGCGCTTGATCCGTCTTGAAGCGGGCTTGCTGGTCGCCCCTCTGGAGCCTTGATGGCACGTTTGCCGCTGTTGCGCCTGTTCAGCCTCGCCTTCCGCCAGCTGCTGCGCGATGCCCGCGCCGGAGAGTTGCGGGTGTTGTTCTTTGCCTTGCTGGTCGCCGTTGCGGCGAGTACTGCCATAGGCTATTTCGGCGCGCGCCTGAACGGTGCCATGCTGCTGCGGGCCACCGAGTTTCTCGGTGCCGACCTGCTGCTGGAAGGCAGCTCGCCTGCACGTCCGGAACAGCTCAGTAGCGGGCGTGAACTGGGGCTGGATCACGCTCGAATTGTCGAGTTTTCCAGCGTTATCGCCACCGACAACAGTATCCAGCTCTCAAGCATCAAGGCAGTCGACCCGTCTTACCCTCTGCGCGGACAACTCAAGAGTGCAGCCGCGCCCTACGCGACTGAAGTACTCGGCGGCGGACCGAAGCCCGGAGAAGCCTGGGTCGAACCTCGTCTGTTGACTGCGCTGGACCTGAAGATCGGCGACAGCATCGACGTCGGCATGAAGACCCTGCACCTTACCCGGGTACTGACCTACGAACCCGACCGTGCCGGAAACTTCTACAGCCTGACCCCCCGGGTACTGATCAGCCTGGAGGACCTGCAAGCCACTGGCGTCGTCCAGCCGGGTAGCCGGGTCAGCTATAAGGAGCTCTGGCGTGGTCCAGCACCAGCACTTGAGACCTATCGCCAATTGATCAAGCCGGGGCTGGCAGCCAACCAGCGACTTCAAGATGCACGTGATGGCAACCAGCAGATCGGGGGAGCACTGGGCAAGGCCGAGCGCTATCTGAATATGGCCAGCCTGGTAGCGGTGCTGCTCTCGGGCGTTGCCGTGGCCTTGTCGGCCAACCGTTTCGCCACCCGGCGCTTCGATGCCAGCGCCCTACTACGTTGCCTAGGCCTGTCTCGTCGGGAAACGATGCTGCTGTTCAGTGTGCAACTGGGGCTTCTCGGACTGCTCGCCAGCCTCAGCGGCGCCCTGTTGGGATGGCTGGCGCAACTTGGCCTGTTTTATCTGCTGCATGACCTGCTTCCCAGTGACGTACCACCAGGCGGGCTGCTCCCTGCAATCGCCGGCATTGGCACAGGCCTGGTAGCCTTGGCCGGTTTTGCCTTGCCGCCGCTGGCGGCACTGGGTCGGGTCCCGCCGTTGCGCGTGCTGCGCCGCGACCTGCTACCGATCCCTTCCAGCACCTGGATGATCTACGGCGCCGCGTTGTTTGCCCTGGGTCTGATCATGTGGCGCTTGAGCCTGGACCTGGTACTGACCTTCGCCCTGCTCGGAGGCGGCCTGTTGGCCGCACTGGCACTGGGAGGATTGTTGTTGCTGGTGCTGCAAAGCTTGCGTCGCCTGTTGGCTCGTTCCGCCCTGCCCTGGCGCTTGGGCCTGGGCCAACTGCTGCGCCACCCCTTGGCGGCCGCCGGGCAGTCCCTGGCCTTTGGCCTGATCCTGCTGTCCATGGCGTTGATTGCCCTTCTACGCGGAGAGTTGCTGGACACCTGGCAGAACCAACTGCCGAAAAATGCCCCCAATTACTTCGCACTGAACATTCTGCCGGCTGACAAACAGGCTTTCACCGATCGCCTGGTACAACTCTCGGCCCCCTCTGCCCCTCTATACCCGGTTGTTCCTGGCCGCCTCGTGAGCATTAATGGCGAACCTGTCAGGGAGCTTGTCAGCAAGGAGTCAGAGGGTGATCGCGCGGTACAGCGCGACCTGAGCCTGACTTGGGCAGCCGAACTCCCCGCTGGCAACAGCATCACCCAAGGAAGTTGGTGGGCGGCGCAAGCAGATGATGCTTTACCTGGCGTCTCGGTCGAGGCCAAAGTGGCACAAAGCCTGAAACTGAAGCTGGGGGACCAACTGACCTTCACTGTCGCTGGCGTCAATCGAGAGGCCCGGGTCACCAGCCTGCGCAGTATCAACTGGGATAACTTCCAGCCAAACTTCTTCATGATTTTCCAGCCGGGTACATTGAAGGACTTGCCTGCAACCTACCTGACCAGTTTCTACCTGAGCCCGGGCCACGACCAGCAGATCGTCGAGCTGTCCAGGGCATTTCCAGCCGTCACCATCCTTCAGGTAGAGGCCCTGCTGGAGCAATTGCGCAGCATCCTGGCCCAGGTCACCCTGGCGGTGGAGTATGTATTGCTGTTTGTACTGGCAGCGGGGATGGCGGTGCTGTTTTCCGGACTGCAGGCCACCCTTGACGAGCGTATTCGCCAGGGTGCGCTATTACGCGCCCTCGGCGCCGAACGGCAGTTGCTGGTCAAGGCGCGGCGAATCGAGTTTGGCCTGCTCGGCGCGGTCAGCGGCCTATTGGCAGCCTTAGGTTGCGAACTGGTCAGCTTGGTACTCTACCGTTTCGCCTTCGATCTACCCTGGCAGCCACATCCCTGGCTGTTGCTGCTACCGCTGATTGGCGCACTGCTGGTAGGCGGGGCCGGAGTTTTCGGCACCCGCCGGGCGTTGAATGCCAGCCCGTTGAGCGTCTTGCGCGAAGGTTGAAGACCATAGGCTCGTCGACTCGCAGCGACGAGCCTACTTCACATAGTCGATCTGGTTGATCCACCACAAGGTCTCGCCCGCAGGGGTATGGACGATGGCCTCATCGCCCACTTCTTTCTTCAGCAGCGCCCTGGCCATGGGTGAGTCGATGGAGATGTAATCCTTGCGCTGATAGATCTCGTCATAACCCACGACACGAAAGCGCTTGATCTCGGCAGCTTCATTTTCAACTTCGACCCACGCACCAAAGAACACCCGCCCCTCCTGCTCCGGCGCATAGGTCACGACTTTCATGTCTTCCAGGCGCTTGCGTATGTAGCGCACCCGGCGGTCGATCTCTCGAAGGAGCTTCTTGTTGTACTGATAGTCGGCATTTTCACTTCTATCACCCAGTGAGGCGGCCCAGGTGACCTTCTGCGTGATGTCCGGGCGTTTTTCCCGCCACAGATAATCCAGCTCCTGTTTCAGAGCGTCGTAACCATCCTGTGTAATGAGCTTGGTACTCAATGGCTAATCGCCCTCCAGCCTTGTGCAGGCTGCTCTGTATTTGAATGAACCGAAGACTTGCCCGGCCATGGCCGTTGACCAAGGGGCTCGAGTCACACTTCGCCCCAGCCGCTGCGCAAGCGCACACGATATCCCGTCCTTCTATGTGACATCACTATCAGATTTGTCCGATTTAGATTTCAGAGAGGTCGGCTAATCATAGAGCCAAACAGTCGATGCTTACTGTCTCAGGCACCTCTACAACCACGGCTTTTGTAATCAGTGCAACCTCGCTACTTGAAACCTACTTCCCCAAACAGTTCGCCAACCACTACCAATACCTCTAAAAATCAAAGGGAATGTATTAAATGGGCAATATCATTATCGTCGATGACCACCCCCTGATCCGATTGGCCATCAAGTCGGTGCTGGAACCCTATCAGCACACTATCGTCGCCGAGGCTGACAATGGCGCGGACGCGGTTCAACTAGTGCGCAAGCACATGCCGGACCTGCTGATCCTCGATCTGGGAATCCCCAACCTGGACGGTTTTTCGGTCATAGCTCATATCAAGTCTGCCGAGCTGCATGTCAAGACCCTGGTACTAACCTCCAGTGACTCGAAGAACTTCGCCCTGCGCTGCCTGCAGGCAGGAGCCGCAGGCTTCCTGTGCAAGACCGAGAACCTTCACGAACTGGGCAATGCCGTAAAAGCCATCTTGTCCGGATACAGCTACTTCCCGGAAGACACCATCAATATTCTGCAGCAGAACACCAACGCCGCCAGCCAGGAAAGCGTACTGATTTCCCGCCTGACTGACCGTGAGATAACGGTCTTGAAGTTATTGGCTACCGGTCTGAACAACCAGCAGATAGCCGAAGCACTGCTAATCAGCCACAAGACTGTCAGTACCTATAAGGTACGACTGCTCAAACGCTTCAATATTTCCAACCTGGTGGCACTGGCGGAACTGGCAAAACGTAACGCGGTTGTTTGAATCCCAAGCTCTGGTAATCCCAGGTACAGCGGTGGCAGCCACAGTTGCGAGCGTTGTTGCCAGTATCTGGACGAACCCAAGCTGATCCGAATACGGCGCAGTTCAGCAATATGCTGTCCAGCTCCGTCGGATTAGCTGCACATTCAACGGCGAATAATCAGTCCCTGTCGGGCAACACGAGTCAGGTGTTTAATCACCTCTGCGGCAGCTTCAGCACTGGGAGCGGGTATGACCGCCAGATCAAAGCTGTCGCTGGCAAAGCGCGCCAGGGAGTCGCCATCTTCGACAAATTGAATCAGAAATGCCGCCGGGCCTGCGGAACGCCGTGGCCAGCCATCGAGATAACGCAACAAGGTGGGTTGGTGTTTACCACCAAGAAGTATTTTCGGATTGCGCGGGGATAGACTCGCCGTGATCGGCGCAAGACGTACAAGGGGGCGTGGTGCATTCATCGTATCGTGTCTCTACCTCAAGTTTCTGCCGGGCAGGTGAGAGGCAACACCGAACCAGCGCTTTAGCGGTATTTCGAAGCCTGGAAATAGCTTCTATCAGTGATCTTTCGACTCACTTGGCGCCCCGCAAGTAGCTGTTTAAATCGGCGCATAAGCAGCATCCTAGAGAAGCCGACAGGTCAGTGTCAAGAATCAGTAGCAATGAAAAAGGCCTGCATTCGCAGGCCTTGGAAAATCTTCGTAACGGTTGATCCAAAGCTGGCGACAAGTCTCCGGCCAGTTGAATGAGCCAGCCGAGTTACCTGGCAATCGTTGCATCCAGTGACAGCTTGCCTGCACCTTCAAACAGAACCGCCACTGTACCGCCGAGCAATGCCAGGGCGAATTCATAACCGTTGTCGGCCATGAACAAGCCATGACTGATATGCACCGAGAAGATCGCCACCAGCAAGGTAAACGATAGACCCAGTGCCGCCGGCCGCACCAACAGTCCAACGATCAACGCCAACCCGGCAAAGAACTCGGTGCCGCCGGCCAGCAGCGCCATCAGATAACCCGGAGCGAGGCCAATGCTTTCCATCCACTGAGCCGTTCCTGCCAGACCGCCACCACCAAACCAGCCAAAGAGTTTCTGCGAGCCGTGGGCCGCGAAGATGATGCCGACGAAAATTCGCAAAACGGTCAAGCCATAACCGGCGCGAGTGCCCAGCAGGTTTTTGATCAGTGTGCTCATGCTGTGTAGTCCTGTGTAAGGTAGGGAAGTTGGCCGCCATACTAATCAGTTTTTATCATGTTAAAAGCGGAAATTATCCGACATAACAATCAATATTTTCGATTATTTTCGAGACGCAACTTTTCGCTCCGGAGGCTCCAAGGAGCCTCGCTCACGATCAAAGGCCAGATAGTACTTGTTGACACTATTAACATAGCTGACCGCCCCCATGCCCACCTGCTCCATAGCGATACGCTCTACCTGGAAGAACCACTGATTGGGATTCAACCCCCGGCGTCGGGCCTCGCTGCGCATCCCCTGAACCCGTTCCGGCCCCATGTTGTAGGCCGCCAGGACGAAAGCCATGCGCTCGCGTTCGTTGAGCTTGGGACTGGAAAAGAACTTGCGGCGAATCATCGCCAGGTACTTGGCTCCGGCCTGCACATTGCTGTCCACGGACTGAATATTGCTGACCCCGACTCGTTGTGCGGCGGAGGGCGTGATCTGCATCAGCCCGGTAGGCCCACCACCACTCCTGTCACTAGGCTGCAGGGCCGACTCCTTGAACGCCAGGGCCGCAAGGTTCAGCCAGTCCATGCCCTGCTCCCCCGCATGTTTCTGCAACACCGGGCGCAGTTTCTCCAGTCGCTGGCGATCAGCCCGGGCCAAGGGGTAATGCACCTGATACTGGCGTCGATAGATGCGCAGGAATGCGACATCCTGATCTGCAGGTGCCTTATAGGTCTTGAGGAAACGATCGATACTGGCGCGCAACATCGATGCATCACGCCGGACAAACCAATGCTCCTCGCCCGGCTCGCTGATCTTCAACTGCTTGTCGAAACGCAACCTGGGCAGAATCTTGCTCCAGCGCTCGGCAATCGGCTGCTCGACAATGGTCAGGTGGAATATGCCGCCCTGGACCATTTCCAGCACATCCTCCACCGCCAGGCTGGGATCGACCCACTCGACCTTGATCGGCGCGAGTTTGTGCAGCGTCAGCTTCTGATTGATCTGGCTTACCGCCTCCCCCGCAGCGCTGCCAGTGGTCAAGGTCAGGGTCTTGCCGGACAACTGCTCGATCCGCGTATAGCGACGCTCACCCTTGATCCCCACCAGCATCAAAGGAACATTGCTGACAATTGGATCACTGGAATTGACCGCATGCCCTGGCTGAGCCTCCAACAACTCACCTGGCGCCACAAGATCCCCTTCTCCTCGCTGCAAGGCACCCAGCAATTGATCCTTGGCCTTGGGAATGATCTTGAGACTGATTTCCTGGCCATCACGGGCATGCCCATTGAGGTACTGCTCGAACGAGCGCAGGCGATGGTATTCGACACCGATGGCCTGGCCCTGGACTTCACCAGAGCTATTACGGCTCTGATTGACCAGCACTCGCAACACTCGACTACTGCGAATTTCCGCCAGATCGCGCACCTTGGCAGCAGCCAAGGTTTCCGGCGGACCGGCCAAACGCGCCACGGCCGGCAACGGCATCAACAACGACAGGCACAGCGCAAGCAATATCGAGGGTCGGGTCATCCGCTCTCCGCAAAGAATGCTGTTCAACCCTTCGTCGTTTTTGAAGGATTGATCGACAGAAACAGAGCGCCTTGAGCGCTGGCAAGGTGCGAAAGACAATCGTAGCGACGGCAAAATCCCGGCCGCCACGTTCTTCCGGCAGCAAAAGACCGCTTTAACTCGTTGTAGTTCTTGGTTTTTCTTATAAATCTACAGCTCTGATATGCTTTCCGGCCGCAGGCGGAGATAGCACCATGCAACTCATCGATATCGGCGTCAACCTGACCAATCCCTCTTTTGCCGAAAAACACCAAGCCGTTCTCGATCGTGCTTATGAAGCGGGAGTCTGCCAATTGGTCCTGACCGGAACCAGCGTCGAAGGCAGTGAACAGGCCTTGGAGTTGTGCCAGCAACTGGACACCGCTGGGCAACGACTGTTCGCCACGGCAGGCCTGCACCCTCACTGCGCCAGCGACTGGAATGCCGACAGCGTCCGACGTTTGCGCGCCCTGCTCAGCGAACCCCGGATACGTGCCGTGGGCGAATGTGGACTGGACTTCAATCGAGATTTCTCCCCTCGGCCACAACAGGAAAAGGTCCTGGAAGAACACCTGGCACTGGCTGTCGAACTGCAACTGCCAGTATTCCTCCACGAACGTGATGCCAGCCAGCGCCTGCTGGACATCCTGCGAGATTTTCGCGACCGCTTGCCGACAGCCGTGGTGCATTGCTTTACCGGTGAGCAGCAGGCGCTTTTCCGCTACCTTGACCTGGACCTGCACATCGGCATCACCGGCTGGATCTGCGACGAGCGCCGGGGCACGCACTTGCACCCGCTGGTGCGCAATATTCCCCGTGGGCGCCTGATGCTGGAAAGCGACGCCCCCTACCTGCTGCCACGCAGCCTGCGGCCGAAACCGAAAAACGGCCGTAACGAACCGGCCTACCTGACGGAAGTCTTGCGCGAAGTGGCACGGCACCGCGAAGAGACGCCAGAACACCTGGCAAGCCACAGCACCGCCTGTGCCAGAGCATTTTTCCACTTGCCTGAGATTGCTTGACTCATATCAAGATTTTTCCGAGAGCATGGCGGCACAATAATGGCACCTTGCCAATACTGTTCCGCTCAATCAGAGAAGACCTTCTTATGGGTGCCTGGCTTAGCAACATCTCGCTGAAATACAAATTCTGGGCAGTCAATGCGGTCGCCTTCGTCACCACCTTGTTATTAGTGCTGTACGCAGTGCAACTGGAGCAACAGGCTCGCGGCCAGGCAGCACAGGCCTCTGCCCAGACCCAGGCCCACTTGCTCGGATCCTGGCCTGCCGGACAGCCCCTGCCCAGTGACGAGCACCTGCTGTACTTCGCCCAGGGGCAGACTCCCAGTATCAACGAACAGGCATTGCCCGAGCTGAACGGCGCCAATGGCTGGGTCGAGCTCAATCACTTGCCACTGTTCGGCGACAACCCACTGTTAGGCGCCGAAGTCATCCATCGCGCCGACGGCCAACAGGTCGCGGTTCTGGCCCACGCCCCAAGCCTCGTTCAGGTCTTCAGTGATCGCTTCACCCACTATGCAGTCGCCGTGTTCATCCTGATGTTCGCCATGCTGTGTGCTTCGCAGTTGCTGATCCGCTTTCTCCTCAGCCAACTCAACACCCTCAAGGATGTGATGCTGCACGTAGAAAAGACTGGCGACCTGTCCGCCCGCGTCCCGCTGTCCTGCAAGGATGAAGTGGGCCAGATGGCCAGCGCCTTCAACGCCATGCAGGCCGGGTATCAACGAGTGGTAAACACCGTGGCCAACACCGCCAGGCAGCTGGACCAGGGCGCTGCCCGCCTGGCCTCGAGCATGAACGACGTGCGTCATGGCATGCTCGGCCAGCAGAGCGAAACCGATCAGGCCGCCACTGCTATCAATGAAATGTCCGCCACCGTCTACCACATCGCCCAGCATGCCGGCGCCACCCGGGATCTGTCGCAAACCGCCGACGCGCTGGCTGGCACCGGGCACGAAGTAGTCGGCCGGGTGCAGAAGTCCATTGCCGGGCTGTCCAATGGCGTGCAGCAAACCGCCGAGATGATTCAAAAACTCGCCGAGGACAGCCAAAAGATCAACGGTGTGGTCAACGTGATCCATAGCATCGCCGAACAGACCAACCTGCTTGCGCTCAACGCGGCCATCGAGGCCGCCCGGGCCGGAGAAATGGGTCGCGGCTTTGCCGTGGTAGCAGACGAAGTACGCAATCTGGCCAAACGCGTGCAAACCTCCACCGATGAAATCACCAGCATGGTATCTGCCCTGCAAGCGGGCACCCGCGACGCGGTGGACTTCATGCAGGAAAGCTCGTTCAAGGCCGACGACTGCGTGCAGCAGGCCCAGGAAGCTGGGGCGGCACTGGCGGAAATTACCAGCGCGGTGGCACAGATGCGTGAAAGCAACACCCAGATCGCCGTAGCTGCGGAACAACAGAGCCAGGTGGCGGAAGAAATGAACCGAGCAGTAGTGAGCATCCGAGACGTCACCGAAAACACCGTGCAACAGACCGTCGCCTCTGCCACCACTAGCGGTGAACTGGCGACCCTGGCCGGCGAGCTGAGCAAGGCCATCGGCCAGTTGAAGCTCTGAGCAGCGCACCCAACAGGCTCAGCACCAGCACTTTGCCCCCTACCCGCTGGCTATCAGCCCGATAGCCAGCTTCGATTCGCCGCAAGACCGCCTGCGCCCTATTCTTGGTTCATCAGTTTCCATGAACCAGAGGATGATCAACATGGGCAAACGTCACCCCAACCTTCCTGCCTGGCAATGGCGCGTCTACCCGCAAAGCCACCAGCATCCGACCAACCTGGTACTGCAGCTGATCGCCGTGCCGCTGTTCATCGTCGGTTTTCTGCTGGTCGCTTCAGGGGTGTTTTCGTTGAGCTTCCTGAGCCTGGCAATCGGCGTGGTCGGCATCCTGGCGGCTCTGGGCTTGCAGCGTCACGGCCACAGCCTGGAGGCGTAAACCTCCGAGCCGTTCAGTGATCGTAAAGATGCAGTGCAACGCCTACTGGTGGCGCGCCTGGTTGCAACGCCACCGGCACTGAAGGCTCAGGCGAAGATCGTCACCGTCTGCCGGCTCAGGGCAATCAACTGCCCATCGGGGCTCCACAGCGCCGCAGCGGCGTGGCCATAACCGTCTCGGGCATGTTCGACTTCCACCCGGTACTTGCACCAGTCCAGGGTACTCACCTGCAGCAGCGGCTGGACGAACTCGATGGTCCAGGTCAGGGTGCTGCCGGCCGCCGGCTTGCTCAGGTGCGGCAACAATGCCGGCGGCCAGGCATCCACCAGCGCCAGAATGTGCGCCTCGGTCACCGGTTCCTCCTTGACATCCCCGCGCAAACGCACCCAGCCGCCCATGTCCCGAGAACGGTTACCGGTGAATGGCAGGCCGCCAATGCTCCAGCGCATCGCCAGATGACGCATGAACTCCGGTGTCACACCCTTGATATAAGGCAACTCCTGGCAATCATCCCAATGCTTCATCTCCGGCGCAGGTTCGGCGCCAACCGTTACGCAAGATTCACGGGAAGCTCCAAAGCTGCCCTGTACCAGAGTCACCACCTGACCTTCCTGCATGACCCGCCCCAGTACCTGGCTGACGGCCTTGCCTTCACGCAGCACGTCCACTTCAAAACTGACCGGTACATCCGGCGCCACTGGGCCGACAAAGGTAATCGCCAGGGATCGTACCGGCCGCTCCGCCGGAACCTTGGCCCGCATCGCTTCATACTGCAGGGCCACCACCAAACCACCGAAACTGGCGCGACCCTGAGCCCACTCCGCCGGAATGGTCAGCGACTGGGGCTGGCCGCGAACGGCTTCGAGCAAATCGTAGAAACGCATGAAAACCTCGGGGAAGGGAAAATAGACGGAGGAATCTTAACCAGCGTCGCAGAGCCGTACAGCAACTATTCCGGCCAAAGCAGCGGACAGATAAGCCGCCGAACAGCGATCAGCGCCCGAAGCAATCTCCGTGCAACTGGTCCAACACCTGATCAGCACGCGCCTCGGCCTTGAGCATGGTGCGACGCCAGAGTGCTACACAAGGCCGCAGATCCACCTGCTGTTCGGCCTGGGCCAGCCATTGCCAGCAGTCATGCCAATCCCCCAGAGCACCCTGTGCGGCCTTGAGGCGTTTCATGGCTTTGGCAGGCAAGCGATCCAGCTCGGGATAAGCATCAGCCGCATAACGTACACGTTTGATCAACAACCGCAGGCGATGCCGGTCATGGGCGGGGTCCAGGAGCGCCTTACCCAGGACTTTCCACTGTTTGGCCAGGCGCTTTTCAATCCGTCCACGCAAACCACGGAGCAACCCCTCTCGCCCGGAGGCTCGCAGAAATCGCGGGAATGCATCCAGCACCAGAAACAGCTGCGCCAACTCAGGCCCCGCTGCCACCGCCGAATATTCATCGAGCAACTGGGCGGTACGGTGCTCGGCGGCGGCATGCTGACCATGCTGATGCAGATAGGCCGCCAACACTTCACGATCACGAATCGGTGTTGTCAGGCGCCCCACTTCACTGGCGGCGGCCTCCAACTGCTCGACGCCGGGCAACCCGCGCAGCGGACGCAGCAAGCTGCGCAGGCGCCGCACACTGATACGTAAGTCATGCAGGGCCTCAGCATCGGTGGCGGCGGCCAATCGTGCCTGACAGGCCAACAAACTCACTTCCAGGCTCAGGATCTGAGCCACCAATCGGTCGACCAAGGCAGACATCACGGGTTCCCCAACAAAACTCACAAGCCTGGTTTCGGCTCATCCAGTTCCAAGAATGGCACCGCTGGACCGCGACCGACATTGCGCCAAGTCATTCAGGCCCACGGTGATGATTGTCGCTTCAGCGTAGCGGTTGTAGCGGCTCAACGCCCGGCACGGGACTCACGAATATAGAAGCGCGCCTTCTCGGCCTTGTTGGTGCAGCCTTCAAAGGCTTCGAATTGCTGCTGGGTCTTGGCGCCTGTCAGCAGCGACAACGCCTTGGAGTAACTCACGGTGCCAGCGAAACCTTCGGCCTTGGCCAGGTCCAGTTCATGCCAGGCGGCGTCCAACTGAGTGCCACAACTGTCGCGATAGGCGGTCTTGCCCGCGCAACCGGTCAATACCAATGCAATCAGGGGCAAGCAGATCCAGGCTTTCATCAATGACACCTCAAGAATAGGAAACAGTCGTACAGGTTAAGACGGTGGCGACAGCAAAAAGTGCCAAACCCAACCCTTGGAAAATATAGCCGCAGGAGCATAGCCGCGCGGCCCGATACGCCCTAGAAAAACCACCGGGCAGTTCCTGCACTGCATCAGCAATTGAACCTCGAGGCGCTATGGGTGCATTGTTGCAGCCTGTTTGGCGAAGGGATGAATCATGAACAAACGTGTCGCATTGGTCCTTGGCTCAGGAGGCGCTCGCGGGTATGCCCACATCGGGGTCATCGAGGAGATCGAAAGACGCGGGTATGACATCGCCTGCATCGCCGGTTGCTCAATGGGCGCAGTGGTGGGTGGCATCTATTCGGCGGGCAAGCTCGCCGAGTACCGCGAGTGGATCGAAAGCCTGGATTACCTCGATGTACTGCGCCTGGTGGACGTGAGTTTTCGCCTGGGCGCGATTCGCGGCGAAAAGGTCTTCGGGCAAATTCGCAAGATCGTCGGCGAAGTGAACATCGAAGACCTGCGCATTCCCTATACGGCCGTGGCCACCGACCTGACCAACCAGCAGGAAATCTGGTTTCAGGAAGGCTGCCTGCATCAAGCCATGCGGGCTTCCGCCGCCATCCCCAGCCTGTTCACCCCAGTGATGCAAGGCAACCGGATGCTAGTGGACGGCGGCCTGCTCAACCCGCTGCCAATCGTTCCGGTGGTCTCCAGTCATTGCGACCTGATCATTGCGGTCAACCTCAACTCGACCAATCAGCGTCATTACCAACTGCCGGTGATCCAGCGCCCGCCTGCGTTCAAAAGCCGCTTCGACAGCCTGATCAATTCCCTTGGCTCGCACCTGCCGTTCCGGCGCAAACAGGCCGAGCAACTGTTACTGCTCGAACAAGAAGCCTTCAGGAGCGAAGCGGCCGAGATCAATCCCTGGGTCGAGGGCGCCGAGCCGGAATCCCAGCAGCCGGCCGCAGCGCCGGAATCCGACGGCGCCCCCAAGTCCGCCAGTGGCTCATTCATCATCGACAACGTCGGCCCAGCCTCGCTACTGGACCTGGTGAACCAGAGCTTCGAGGTCATGCAGACCTCCCTGGCGCAGTACAAGATCGCTGGCTATCCGCCGGATATCTTGATCAACGTACCGAAGCGCGTATGTCGATTCTTCGAGTTCTACAAGGCACCGGAGTTGATCGCCCTGGGCCGGGAAATCGCCAGTGACACCCTGGACCGCTACGAACAGGAACAGTAGCCAGCCCTGAAAGCCTGAGCCGGAAGGCTCAGGAATCCCCACCCACTAGACGGTAGCCAACCCCCGCTTCAGTGACGATGAAACGCGGCTGGGTCGGATCGTCCGCCAGTTTCTGGCGCAAGTGTCCAACCACGATGCGCAGATAGTGACTGTCCTCGGTGTGGGTCGGTCCCCAGATATCCTTGAGCAACTGCTGCTGGGTGATCACCCGCCCAGGATGCCGCGCCAACTGCGCCAGCACCGCATATTCCTTGCGGGTCAGGGCCACTTCAACATCCTCCAGCAACACCCGACGGTAAGCCAGATCGACCGTCAGCGGCCCCACTTGCAGTGCCGCTTCCTGCACGTCTCCCGCCGGCGCCTGGCGCAACAGGGCACGGATACGCGCCAGGAACTCCTGGATGCCGAAAGGCTTGGTCACATAGTCGTTGGCACCGCCGTCCAGGGCTTCGACCTTCTGCAGCTCGCTGGCACGCACCGAAAGCACCAGCACCGGCACCGCCGACCACTCGCGAAACTCGCGCAGTACCTGCTGACCGTCCATGTCTGGCAGCCCCAGGTCGAGTACCAGCAGGTCCGGCTTGTTCAACGCCGCTTGGGCCAGGCCCTCGGCGCCGTTACCGGCTTCAATCACTTTGTATCCCTGGGACGCCAGGCTGATGCGCAAGAACTTGCGGATCTGCGGCTCGTCGTCGATGACCAGGATGGTTGCGGTTTGGCTCATGGGTTCAATTCAAGACAAATTAGAGGCAAAAGAGTAGCCCAAGGCCCGCCGATGATCCCGGTAGCGCTTGTACTGCATGGAAGCACCGCGTTCTACAGGGTTTCACAGGTCATGCTCAAGCTCCGGCTGGGTTTGCAGCGGCAAGTGCAGAGTAATGCAGGTACCGTGGCCGCCGATGCCTTCAGCGACACTGATATGCCCGCCGTGGGCGCCAACCATGCCCTGACAGATCGCTAACCCCAGCCCCGTGCCCTGCCCACCCCGGTCGCCACGGGCAGCGGTGTAGAACATGTCGAAGATCTTCGCTCGTTCGTCCTCGGGGATTCCCGGACCTTCATCGCTGACGGCAAAGCTCAACGCCTGCTCATCGGCACTGACCTTGAGTTGCAGGCGGCCCTGGGGCGGTGAGAAACGTGCGGCATTCTCCAGCACATTGACCAGGGCCTGCTCGATCAAAGCCGCGTGCACATAAAGCAATGGCAGGTTTGGCGGTAGCTCGGTGCTCACCTGCAACGGTGCCAGCACCGCACGCAGGCGATTCAGTGCACTGCCGACGATGTCCCCCGGCGCGACCCAGTCGCGGGCCAGCTTCAACGCACCATGGCCAAGCCGGGTCATGTCCAGCAGGTTCTGGATATAGCGATCCAAGCGTTCGGCCTCATCGCGAGTGCCTTCGAGCAGTTCACGACGGTCCTCCAGAGGAATCGCCTCCCCCAGCGCCAGCAAGCTGTCGATACTGCCGCGCATCGAAGTCAGTGGCGTGCGCAGGTCGTGGGACACCGAAGCCAGCAAGGCGCTACGCAATTGCTCAGTTTCACCGTGCAGCCGCGCCGCCTCCAGGTCTTCGGCCAGACGTGCCCGGGCCAACGCCTGGGCCAGTGGCTGGCTGAGTGCGGTGAGCAGGCGCCGACGCTGGCCGCTGAACTCTTCGCCTTCCCTAGGGCAGACACCCAGCAAGCCCAGGGGGCCATCATCTACCGACAAAGGCCACCACCACCAACGTCCCAAAGGCAAAGTCCCGGTGCCAAGCCCCGCAGGCTGATCATGCTGCCAGGCCCAGTCGGCGGCGGCACGCTCGGCCTCGGAAAACTGCGGCGAGCTGCCGGTTTCAACTTTCCAGCCGCCCTGCGCGTCACGATTGAGCAGGCAAATACGCAGTTCATCACGACCATTCAAATGCTGGGCCGCGGCACTGATCACTGCTTGGCGGTCGGTGGCAGCGGTGAGCTTGCGCGACAGGTCCAGCAGTTCGTTGGTTTCCTCCTGGGTATCGCGCAGGGCCTGCAACTGCCGACGCTGACGCGCGGCCAAATTGCCGGTAAGCGCGGCCATAAGCAGGAAGAACAACAGAGTCAGTACATCTTCTTCGCGCTGAATGGCGAAGGAGAAACTCGGCGGGATAAACAGAAAGTCATAGCTCAAGAACGACAACGCAGCACAGACCAGAGACGGCCCGAGGCTACTGCGCACTGCCACCAGCAACACCGCGGCAAGAAACACCAGGGAGATGTTCGGCAACGGCAGGACACTGGCCACGCCCCAAGCCAGGGCACTGGCCAGCACCGTCGCCACCAACGCCAGGGCATAGTCGAACCATACCAGCGAACGCTTGGCCCGCAAGCCCGGCTGATGAGGCTGCGGCTCGCTGTCCAGGACGTTGATTTCCAAGCCATCGGCATTGCGCAGCAAGCGCGCCGCCAGGCCGCCACCCAACCAGCGCCGACGCCAGCCGCGACTGGACTGACCCACCAGCAACAGGCTGGCGCGACGCTCAGCAGCATGCCGGATCAGGGTCTTGGCCACCTCACCGGCCCGTAGCAGGACCACCTCCCCGCCCAGGCGCTCGGCCAGTTGCTGGGCCGCCTGCAAGCGCAAGCGCGACTGCTCATCACGCACGCTCCCGTTGTCTACGTGAACCAGGCTCCAGGGCAGGTGCCGGCGCTGTGCCACTCGGCTGGCATGGCGCACCAGGCGTTCGGCCTGGGCATCGCCATCGATCCCCACCAGCAAACGCCCGCGCACTGCCGGCGCCGCCTGCCCCAACTGGCGATAGCCCAGGGCCAGATCGTTATCCACCTGGGCCGCAGCGGCCTGCATCGCCAACTCGCGCAGAGCGGTGAGATTGGTCTGGGTGAAAAAAGCATCGATGGCCGCCCGCGCCTGCTCCGGCACATAGACCTTGCCGTCGCGCAGCCGCTCCAGTAATTCGCGCGGTGGCAAGTCCACCAGCAGCAGTTCATAGGCTTCCTGCAGCACCCAATCGGGCAAAGTCTCGCGCACCTGGACCCCAGTGATACCGCGCACCTGATCATTGAAGCTCTCCAGGTGCTGGACATTGACCGTGGTGAACACGTCAATTCCCGCCGCCAGCAGCTCCTGAATATCCTGCCAGCGCTTGGCATGCCGGCTGCCCGGTGCATTGCTGTGAGCCAGTTCATCCACCAGCACCAACTTGGGCTTGGCCTTGAGCAGACCGTCCAGGTCCATCTCTTCCAGCATCACCCCGCGGTACTCCGAACGCACCAGGGGTTGCTGCGGCAGCCCCCCCAGCAGCGCCTCGGTCTCAGCACGGCCATGGGTTTCCACGACCCCGGCGAGCACCTTGACCCCTTGGCGCAATTGCGTATGGGCAGCCTGGAGCATGGCGTACGTCTTGCCGACACCGGGAGCGGCACCGAGGAAGACCTTGAGCCGGCCACGGCCATCCCGAGGCAGATCAGCGAGCAGCGCGTCGGCGCGGCCGGAATCACTCATGGGTTATCTCTCTGCAACAAAATATTCAGTTCAATTCGCACTTTAGCTGCTGCGACAGGCCATGCGTTCCATTGAAGGAAACGCCATTCTTGAGGGCCGCAAAAGCCGCATTGGCCTTATCGCAGCCTCGCAGACCCAGCACCGGCTACAGACGCTCCAGGGCCATATTCAGGGACAGTACGTTGACCACCGGCGGCCCTACCAGCGGACGCTCGACATGGGCCTGAACCAGTGCCTCCAACTTGGCTGGCGGCAGATTGCGCGCCGCCGCGACACGCGCCAGTTGATAGTCAATTGCTTCGGGTGGCAAGTGCGGATCAAGACCACTGCCCGAGGTGGTCAGCAATGCCAGGGGCACCGCTCCTTGACCCGGAACCTGGAGCTTGTTGGCATCGTCAATCACCCGTGTTGCCAGCGCCGGGTTGCTCGGCGCCAGGTTGCTGGCGGCGCTGGAAACCGTGGCAAAGGCACCCGCCGATGGGCGCGGATGGAACCAGGCATCACCGACAAAATCCTGGGCGATCAGTGCCGAGCCGCGCACCTTGCCGTCGGCATCACGCACCAGGCTGCCATTGGCCTGGTCCACAAACGCCAACTGGGCCACTCCGGTGACCACCAGCGGATAGGCCACACCGGTGATCAGGGTCATCAATACAATCAGGCTCAAGGCCGGACGCAATACGCTAGACATCTCTCAATCCTCGATTCGTTCAATTCCGGCAGGAACCAGCATGGACGCCTTCATCGGCGAGCCGGCTCCTGCAAGAGGGGCGTTACACCAGATGCAGCGCGGTCAACAGCATGTCGATCAGCTTGATCCCGACAAAGGGCACGACTATCCCACCCACGCCATAGATCAGCAGGTTGCGCCGCAGCAAGTGGGCGGCGCTCGCCGCCTGGACCCGGACCCCGCGCAGAGCCAGGGGGATCAGCACCACAATGATCAGGGCGTTGAACACGATCGCCGAGAGGATCGCGCTCTGCGGGCTGGTCAGGTGCATGATGTTGAGCACGCCAAGCTGTGGATAAATCACCGCGAACAGCGCCGGCAGAATGGCGAAATACTTGGCCACGTCGTTGGCGATGGAGAACGTGGTCAGGGCACCGCGGGTCACCAGCAGCTCCTTGCCGATCTGCACCACATCCAGCAGCTTGGTCGGGTCGCTGTCCAGGTCGACCATATTGGCCGCCTCGCGAGCCGCCTGGGTGCCGTCGTTCATCGCCATGCCGACGTCGGCCTGGGCCAGTGCCGGGGCATCGTTGGCGCCATCACCACACATGGCCACCAGACGTCCGTCGTTCTGCTCATGACGGATACGCGCCAGTTTCTTTTCCGGTGTGGCTTCGGCCAGCACATCATCGACCCCGGCTTCGGCAGCAATGGCGGCGGCAGTCAGCGGGTTGTCGCCAGTCACCATGACGGTGCGGATCCCCAGTTTGCGCAACTCGGCAAAACGCTCGCGGATACCTGGCTTGACCACGTCCTTGAGGTGAATGGCGCCGAGCATCCGGCCTTCGGCGCAGACCAATAATGGGGTGCCACCGCTCTGGGCGATCTTGTCGATTTCCCGGGACAGGGCCGGTGCCAGGTCACTGCGCTTCAGACCGACGAAGTTCAGCACTGAATCCACCGCGCCCTTGCGATAGATCCGGCCCTGGTAGTCAACGCCGGAAAGACGGGTTTCCGCGCTGAAGGGCACTGCAGTCAACACCGCACTGCCCGGTTCAGGCTGTGGATAAAGTTCGCGCAGGTACTCGACGATGGATTTGCCCTCAGCGGTATCGTCCGCCAGGGAGGCTAGCAGTGCCGCCTCGGCCAGTTCCTTGGCGCTGACACCCGGGGCCGGATGAATGGCGCTGCAGCGGCGATTGCCGAACGTGATAGTGCCGGTCTTGTCCAGCAGCAGCACATGCACGTCGCCCGCGGCCTCTACCGCGCGACCGGACTTGGCGATTACATTCAGGCGCACCAGGCGATCCATCCCGGCAATCCCGATGGCCGACAGCAGACCGCCGATGGTGGTGGGAATCAGGGTCACCAGCAACGCCACCAGGAACACCAGCGGCAGGCTGCCGTTGGCGAAGTGGGCGAAGGGCTGCAGGGTTACCACTACCAGCAGGAAGATCAGGGTCAGACCGATCAGCAGGATATCCAGGGCCACTTCGTTCGGCGTCTTCTGCCGCTTGGCGCCCTCCACCAGGGCGATCATGCGATCCAGGGTCGACTCACCAGGGTTACTGGTGATGCGCACCAACAACCAGTCGGAGACCAGACGGGTATTGCCGGTGACCGCCGAGCGATCACCACCGGACTCACGAATCACCGGCGCCGACTCACCGGTGATTGCCGCCTCGTTGACGGCGGCAATGCCTTCGATGACCTCGCCATCTCCGGGAATCATCTCCCCGGCCTCGACCCGCACCACATCACCTTTGCGCAGGTTGGCCGCAGGCACCATTTGATAGCTACCGTCGGCGGTCCTGCGGCGAGCGCTCAAGCCTTCGCTACCAGCCTTGAGGCTGTCGGCACGGGCCTTGCCACGACCTTCTGCAAGAGCCTCGGCAAAGTTGGCGAAGAGCACGGTAAACCACAGCCACAGGGCTATCTGTGCAGCGACGAAAGTCGGTACCGCAGGGTCCGGAATGAAACACAGCACGGTGGTCAGGATCGCCGTCAACTCGACCACCAGCATCACCGGCGAGCGCTGCAACTGGCGCGGGTCGAGCTTGACGAATGCCTGGATCAGCGCCGGGCGCCACAAGGCCGAGATCGCAGTGCTCGAGGCCTCGCCATGTGTGTGTTTGCCCTTGGTGGCCGCGTCAACGGCCTTGTTGGAGGCAGGAACATGCATATTCATCATCAGGTCCTCAGAAGCCCATGCTCAGTTGTTCGGCAATAGGGCCCAACGCCAGGGTCGGCAGGAAGGTCAGGCCACCCACCAGCAAAATGGTCACGGTCAGCAAAGCCACGAACAACGGACCGTGGGTGGGGAAGCTGTTCTGGCCGATAGGTGCGATCTTCTTCAGCCCCAGGCTGCCAGCCAGGGCCAGCACCGGCAGAATGTAGCCGAAGCGTCCAATCAGCATGCCCAGGCCCAGCATCAGGTTGTGGAACGGGGTGTTGGCACTGAAGCCGCCGAACGCCGAGCCGTTGTTGGCACTGGCCGAGGTGTAGGCATACAACAGTTGGCTGAAGCCGTGAGGTCCCGGGTTGCTGATGGCACCTGCAGGGCCAGGCAAGCTGGCGGCCAGGGCGCCCAGGACCAGAACGCCGATCGGCATTACCATCAGGGTCACCACCAGCAGTTGCACCTCCTTGGCCTGGAGCTTCTTGCCCAGGTACTCCGGAGTGCGGCCGATCATCAACCCGGCCAGGAACACCGCGATCAACACGTTCAGCAGCATGCCGTAGAGGCCAGCGCCAACCCCCCCGAAGATCACTTCACCGACCATCATATTGATCAGCGCCACCATGCCGCTCAGAGGGTTCAGGCTGTCGTGCATGCCGTTTACCGAACCATTGGAAGCTGCGGTGGTAGTGACCGACCAGAGCACCGTGGCGGTAGTACCGAAGCGTGTTTCCTTGCCCTCCAGCGGCGCCGTCTGTTCCACCGCGGCATTCTGCAGCGCCGGGTTCGGCTGGTACTCCGCCCACAGCGAGGTAGCGCCACCAATCAGGAACAAGGCAAACATGCAGGCAATGATCGCGCGGCTCTGGCGCAAGTCCTTGACGTAGTGACCGAAGGTGAACACCAGGGCCACCGGAATCAGGATGATCGACACCAACTCGAACAAATTGCTCCAGGCCGTCGGGTTCTCGAACGGGTGCGCCGAGTTAGCGCCGAAGAAACCACCACCGTTGGTACCCAGTTGCTTGATCGCAATCTGGCTGGCCGCCGGGCCCAGGGGAATCACCTGGTCATTGCCTTGCACAGTCAGCGCATCCACGTAGTGGGCAAAGGTCTGGGGCACACCCTGCCAGACCAGGAACAGAGCCAGCAGCAGGCACAGCGGCAACAGGCCATAGAGGGTGGCGCGGGTCATGTCGACCCAGAAGTTGCCCAGGGTACGCGCCGAACGGCGGCCGATACCCCGGCACAGGGCAACCAGCACAGCCAGGCCGGTGGCGGCACTGACGAAGTTTTGCACAGTCAGCCCAACCATCTGGCTGAGGTAGCTCAGGGAAGCCTCGCCGCTGTAGGACTGCCAGTTGGTATTGGTAACGAAGCTAACGGCAGTGTTGAACGCCAGGGTCCATTCCTGCCCTGGAAGATTCTGCGGGTTGAGGGGCAAGTGGTCTTGAAAAAGGAGGATAGCGAACAGCAGGACAAATCCGGCCAGGTTGAAGACCAGCAAAGCCAGGGTGTACTTCTGCCAGCTCTGCTCCACCTGCGGATCGACACCGGAAATCCGATAACAGATGCGCTCCACTGGCCCCAGTATCGGGCTCAGCCAGGTGCGCTGACCTTCCATCACCTTGTAGTAGAAACGTCCAAGCCAGGGCGCGGGCAACAGCACCAGCGCAAAGAAGGCAAGGATCAGCCAATAGTCATAACTGTGCATAGCCGCAGCTCCTAGTTCCGATCCGCGCGCAACAGCGCAACCAGTAGATAAACGAACAGGCCCACTGCTAGCAGCAGCGACACCGCGTCCAGAATGTTCATGGAATGTCTCCGAGGTACGGCGCTTGCCGCGAATGCAGACATTGTCCGCAGGGTGCCTGTAAAGGAACGAGATCGACGGGGTGGGCGACTCATAAAGAAAGCGTAAAGACTGGCTTTATGCGGCGTTTACGCGGGCGGCGATAGGACGGGGCCAGGGATGCGAACGGCCGCCCTGCCCTAATGGGAGGCGCAGCCATGCACCAGGTTGAACGCAGTCAGCGGTAAAAACCCGGGAAACATCCTCGATACGACAGCTTTCTGGACTTTACGACGGTCGCCGCAAGACTGGCATGGCCACTGCACGGGCCAGTCCCGAGCACTTCCAACCGTTCAGGGAGCAACCAATGAACACACAACTCAAGCCCACCTTGGGCACGCTGCATTTATGGGGCATCGCGGTCGGCCTGGTGATCTCCGGGGAATATTTCGGCTGGAGCTATGGCTGGGGCGTGGCCGGAACCTTGGGCTTTCTCGTGACCTCATTACTGGTCGCGACTATGTATACCTGCTTTATATTCAGTTTCACCGAGCTGACCACAGCGATTCCTCATGCAGGAGGTCCCTTTGCCTACAGTCGTCGCGCCTTCGGTGAGAAAGGAGGATTGATTGCCGGGTTGGCGACCCTGATCGAATTCGTCTTCGCACCGCCGGCCATCGCCCTGGCCATTGGTGCCTACCTGAATGTGCAATTCCCGGCGCTGGACCCAAAGCATGCTGCGGTTGGTGCGTACATCGTCTTCATGGGCCTGAATATTCTCGGGGTGAAGCTGGCGGCCACCTTCGAACTGGTGGTCTGCATATTGGCGGTGGCTGAACTCCTGGTGTTCATGGGCGTTGTGGCCCCAGCGTTCAGTTTCAGCAATTTCGCCCTCAATGGCTGGGCTGGAGCTGACACCTTCGGCGCCCCAGCAATTGCCGGGATGTTTGCGGCCATCCCCTTCGCCATCTGGTTCTTCCTGGCTATCGAAGGTGCGGCCATGGCCGCCGAGGAAGCCAAGGACCCCAAGCGCACCATCCCCAAAGCCTACATCAGTGGAATCCTGACCTTGGTACTGCTGGCGATGGGGGTAATGTTCTTCGCCGGCGGCGTGGGCGACTGGCGTACCCTGTCGAACATCAACGATCCATTGCCCCAGGCGATGAAAGCCGTGGTCGGTGACAGTTCCGGCTGGCTGCACATGCTGGTGTGGATCGGTCTGTTTGGCCTGGTGGCCAGCTTCCACGGAATCATCCTCGGCTACTCACGGCAGTTCTTCGCCCTGGCACGAGCCGGTTACCTGCCGACCTACTTGGCCAAGCTGTCGCGCTTTCAGACACCGCACCGGGCGATCATCGCCGGCGGCCTGATCGGCATCGCCGCGATCTACTCCGATGGCCTGATCAACCTTGGCGGCATGACCCTCACCGCAGCGATGATCACCATGGCCGTGTTCGGGGCGATCGTGATGTACATCATGAGCATGCTCAGCCTGTTCAAACTGCGTAAGGCAGAGCCGAATCTGCTGCGCACCTTCCGCGCCCCTGGCTATCCACTGGTACCAGCCATCGCACTGACACTGGCAGTTGTGTGCCTGGTGGCCATGGCCTGGTTCAACGCCCTGATCGGCTTGATCTTCCTCGGATTCATGCTGCTCGGTTTTATCTACTTCCAGCTCACCGGGCAATTGCGCGCCAATGCTCCGGCGGACGCCATGCTCACCGGTCTTTAGGCTGCGACCGCGCCCAGAAGACCGATCAGGCATACAATGGAACCAGTGCGAAGCGCTTTAACTCAAAGCGTTACAGGCAGTGCCGGGGGCGAACCTCCGCCCTCGGAAAACTGCCGATTAAGGAGAGCCCTATGCCCTGGTATGCCTGGCTGATTCTGGTGGTTGCTATCGGTTCGATCGTCGGCGGCTTGATGATGCTGCGCGACACAGCCAACAAGGTCGAGCTGACCGATGAGCAACGTAAGCGCGTGGCCGAACGCAATGCGGAAATGGATGCCAAGGAAACCCAGGACCGTTAACCTCTCCAGCCCCTTCACCCATGGATGAAGGGGCTGTTTGAGGCGTTACTTTTCCCACTCGGCCTTGGCGATGTGCAAACCGTGCTGACCTTTGTAGGCTGCCCGTTCCGGCGGGCTCCAACCCTCGAGCAATGACGCCTCAAGGCGATAGACCTCTACGCCCAGCGGGCGGCACACGCTTAATGGGTCCTGAGCCTCTGGGCCCCACATTGGCAAGGACAGATCCCCTCCCGGACAGGTCGACAACGCACAAAGCAGGTCGATTTCGGCAAAAAACTCCAGGTAATCTCCCTTCTGTGCCGGGCAGGCCTTCATGAAATACATGTCGTCATGGTTAAGGCCCGTGCACTGGAAAATGTTCAAGACGTCGTGCACATCGAATTCGGTGAGACCGTGGGGCAGGACAGCCCGCGTCAGGTTGGAATGGCAGTGATGATGAAAATCCTCGCCCGTAAGCATGCGGTTCACATAAGGGTCGCAACGGGTGCCCAAAAGATCATGCAACCGCCCACCGTGCTCGTCGATCCCGTAATGCGCCAGGCTGTCATCAGTGATCGTCACCAGCGGTCGCAGAAAGGGTAGATTCGACCAGAGCCGATCGTAGGTACTGACATGTGCTCCCTGCAACTGCCGGGTACGAGCGGCCCACAGTCGCTCTCGCGGGTCATTGGCATTCCAGACGTTGAAGTCTCCCACCTGCGGCCCCTCCGGAGTGGTCACTCGAAACACATGCCCCGCCGGCACCGTCCAGGCACGACCAGTACGAATCGGTACTTCGAATTGCTCAATCAATATGCGCTGTGCCTGGTTGGCGCGGATGCGTTCATAAAAAGCCGTATCCACCTGTAGTGCCGAACCTTTGCTGACCTGATAAGCCGCTGGATAGTCTTTGTACATGGGTATCGCCCTCGCTCAGTGACGGAAGGATTGGCTGAGTATGTTCAACAACAAGCGCTCGGAGTCGTCCAGATAAAGCTCCATGGCCTCGCCAGCGGAGATTTTGTCTCCCTCTACCAGCGACTCATGGATCTGCCGATCACGCATCAGCCAGGGAGCCTGGAACAGCGCTTCATCTGGCGCGACACAAAACACCAGACGCAACTGCGCCACTACATTGGTGAAGAACTCATCGAACAGTCGCGAATCCAGCAGCGCCACTACATATTGGTGAAAGCGCAACCCATGGGTACCGACGGCGCGCCAGTCTTCACGCTCTCTGGCCAACTCGGCCGCCTCGATAGCATCAAGCATGCGGTCCGACTGGTACTCACGCAGCGGTCTTGCATTGAGAATCGCCTGCAACTCCAAGGTGCGGCGCACTCGGAACAGATCGCGAACGTCGTCACTGCCAAGACAACGAACTACCACACCTTTATGGCGTACATAGGAAGTAAGCCCTTCCTGCCCCAAGCGGTGCAACGCTTCACGAATGGTGTTGCGAGACGCGTTATAGGTGTTGACCAACACACTCTCTACCAGAGGCATCCCAGGTAATAGCCGGCCACCGATAATGTCAGCACGCAGCTCCAACGTAATATGATCCGCAAGGGATAAACCATTGCTCATGGAGGCCCCTGAGGATTGTTCAACAACTGTTGAGTAAGCAGTAACCACTTATCGTGCCAGCTTCCAAATGACCACTCATGACATGAAAACCTGTCTGAAAGCTGTAACCAGGTTCCAAAGCCCGCTCAGAAGTTGGACGTAACCCAATGAACATTGGTTAAAATAGTGGTCTAGTTGCGGAGGTTTCTCAGATGCGTTATTCAGCAGACCACAAAGCCCAGACACATAAACGCATTATCAAAGAAGCTTCGAAACGTTTTCGTCGTGATGGAATAGGTGCAACGGGCTTACAACCACTGATGAAAGCCTTGGGCCTGACTCATGGAGGTTTTTACTCCCACTTCAAATCCAAGGAGGAGTTAGTAGAAAAGGCGCTTTCAGTGGCGGCCGATGACCTGGACACCCATTGCGCCAAGCTATTTGCACAAGAGCATCCTTTGGTGGCGTTTATCGACAACTACCTTTCCGAGTGGCACCAGAGCTCACCTGATCAAGGTTGCCCACTGCCAACAATGAGCTCGGAACTAGGTCAACGAGGCCAACCCAGTCCCACTACCGATGCGGTCCTCACCGCCCGAGTGACGCAGGTAGCGGCAACCCTGGAAGGCGAAAACAAAAGTCAGCGCAGCCTGTTGATCATGTCGACTCTGGTCGGCGCCTTGATGCTCTCGCGCAGCGTGGAAAGCCCAGAGTTAAGCGTGCAGATACTGGAGGTCGTTCGTGAGGGCTTGAAAGACCAGGAACGGGCGTAAGGCACCCGCCCCAAGTGCATGCCTTACTTGTAGCGTGCAGCAGCGCTACTCCTCGACAAGTTGGGCCCCAACGCCAGACGCGCCGCTACCAGCGCTTGCCAGTCCGCCGCGTCGGGCAGTGAAGGTAGGGTGATCAATTCCCCCTGATCAAAGCCACTTAAAGAAGCATCGACCATCTCTCCAACCTCCATCACCATCTCAGGTGGAATAGTTGTCGCATCCAGGCCTGATCGCTCCCAGATCTCGGTACGAGTAATCCCCGGCAGGACTGCCTGAACCTGGACGCCGCAGCCCTTCAACTCGCCCTGCAGCGACTGCGTCAAGCTGAGCACATAAGCCTTGGTGGCACTGTAAGTCGCATTGAAGCGCTCCGGGATCAAGGCTACAACCGAAGCAATATTAATGATTGCTCCTCGTTCTGCAGCCGAAAAACTAGTGGCGGCCGCTCCAGCCAGACGGGTCAAGGCCACCACATTGAGCTGAATCATGCGTTCCATCTGATCCAGATCAGCACCAGCCAAAGGTCCGTTTGCAGCTACCCCGGCATTGTTCAGCAGTAAACTAATGCTCGAGTCCTCGCGCAAGCGTTGCTCGACCTGCAGCAGATCATCCTTGAGCGTTAGATCAGCTTTAAGCACCTCGACTTGCACCTGATACTTATCGCTCAGGACCTTGGCTGCCGTCTGCAAACGTGCTTCATCGCGGGCTACCAACAACAAATCAAAACCTCGCGCTGCCAACCGCTCAGCGTAAACCGCACCGATACCGGATGAAGCACCAGTTATCAACGCCGTACCTTGTGATCGAATCGGACTCATAGCTGTACTCCTGACGGTGCATGCAAGTAATGGACGCTCTCTGATTTGAAAAACAGAGACGCAACAAAATATTACGATAATAATATTTTATGAGTTCATGAAAAAAATCTATCTCGTCGATACACGCTCACTTTCAGGCTACAAGGTTACGAAACATAAAAGGCCGGTCAAAGACCGGCCTTCATCGCGACGAGCACAGATCAGTTGACCGTCAGCTTGTCTCGATTGCGCTCCAGAATAGTCTTGCCGATACCTTTAACCTCCAACAACTCATCGATCGAAGCGAAAGGACCGTTCTCTTCGCGATAGGTAATTATTGCCTTGGCCTTAGCCTCGCCAATTCCAAAGAGCTCTCGCTGCAACGAAGACACGTCGGCAGTATTCAGGTTGACCTTGCTTGTTTGAACAGTTGAATGCTCTGCCACTACTGGCGGGGTTACCTCTGTTTTAGTGACCTGCACCGCATGGGTGGCAAGCGAGAGGCTGGCTAGAAAGGCAAAGATCAGTGAGGAAAAATAAGGGTTACGCATAATGACGCTCCATGACATCGATAAGGAAAGCAGCTTTCCGAAGCTGCCTTCCAAACCTAGGTGATGCAGGGGGCAAGTCAAAGGCAGGAGGGTTACCGGTTGTGTAGATTCAAGGTTCCAATCGGCGTTGCTGGTAGATCCAATCGACAATTTCGCTGTCTGGCGTATAGCCACTTACCGTTTCACGAAGTAATTGACGAACCTTCGAATAATCATCCAACTCAAGCGCCGTAAGGAGTTCGTTCAATTTTTCCTTGAGCGTATCCCAGGGCAGATGATCTTCATTAGCACTCATAATCATGGGATGCCGAGTAGCCACTACGTTGTCACCAATCAGCAACTCTTCGTAAAGCTTTTCACCAGGCCGCAGGCCAGTGAACTCGATGGATATATCGCCATGAGGGTTCTTTTCTGAACGCACGCTCAGCCCGGAAAGATGAATCATCTTTTCTGCCAACTCAATAATTTTTACCGGCTCCCCCATGTCCAGCACGAACACATCACCGCCCAGGCCCATCGAACCGGCCTGAATGACCAACTGTGCGGCTTCCGGAATGGTCATAAAGTAACGTGTAATCTTGGGATGAGTGACGGTCAACGGCCCACCAGACTTTATCTGCTTATGGAACAGTGGGATTACCGAACCCGAGGAGCCTAATACATTACCAAAACGGACCATGGTAAACCGGGTTTTATTAACCCGAGATATGCTTGACGAATCATTGAAAAATACAGGTGCCAACTCTTTACTCAAGGCCTGCAGAGTGAGCTCTGCCAAACGCTTGGTGCTCCCCATTATATTTGTTGGTCTAACAGCCTTATCAGTGGAGATCAGCACAAAGTTAGCAACACCCGATTGCAATGCAGCTTGCGCAGTATTAAGCGTACCCATGACATTATTAAGTACGCCCTCAGCGATATTATGTTCCACCATAGGCACGTGCTTATAAGCAGCTGCATGATAAACAGTATCAACACGCCAGGAATTCATAACAGACAACAGTTTATCGTAGTTACGCACCGAACCTAGAATCGGCAGTAGCCTGACCGCTCGAGACTCTCTCGAAAGTCGCTGCTCAAGCTCGGACAAGATACTATAAAGATTGAACTCACTATGATCGAGTAATATTAAAGTAGTGGGGCCCAAGTTCAGAATTTGCCGACACAACTCAGAACCAATAGACCCTCCAGCCCCCGTCACCAGAACAGTTTGACCTTTAATACAGTGGGCGAGCAGATCTCCTTGAGCAGGCACGGAATCTCGCCCAAGCAGATCGGCGATATCTACTTCCTGAATGTCATCTACCTTTACTCGGCCACTGGCGAGATCCATAAAGCCTGGAACGCTTCGGACATGAAGAGGAAAACCCTCCAAATAACCTAATATCTCTCTACGACGACTACGAGTGGACGAAGGGATCGCAAGAAGAATTTCTTCTGCGTCAGTTTCGTCAATCATCTGCTGCAAATGTTTGGGTTTGTAGACCTGGATCCCTGCAATCATTCGATCTGCGATACTGCTGTCATCATCGATAAACGCAACCGGACGCATCATGCGTCCTAATCGCAATGCTGCAACCAGCTGATTACCAGCAGCCCCCGCACCATAGATGGCGACTTTAGGCAAACCATCATCTCGATTGGCAAACGGTACGTGCTGGGCAGTGGTGAACCAATCACCCAGAAAGTACTGCCGCATGAGCAGCCTGAGACCTCCGATCAGCACCATGCTCAACCACCAGTAGTTGAACACGATTGAGCGAGGCACTAGGGTCTGATGATTGCTATACAGATAGACAATCAATGCAAGAACCAAAGCAGACAGCGTCACCGCTTTTACTATGGCAATGAGGGCATCGTTGCCAAAGTAACGCATGACCGCACGATACATTCCAAACCGAATGAACAGAGGAATAGCAACAATTGGCGCACTGGCAAATAGCCAGAAGTGCACAACGAAGGGGTTATTCAGGTCATCAAACCCTAGCCTGACGACAAACGACATCCACAACGCGACCCACACCAGCAAAATATCGGTGATCACCTGCAGAATTCTTTTTTGTCTGCGTGGAAGCCTCAACAGGCATGTTCGTATTTTATCCATAATCCCTTTTCGAACCTCGAACCCTAGCCTCAACCTTTCTTACACACCACTCGGCCGCTTCTGGCGCTGGGCTAGATTAGCCAGCCTGTTCCAACTCACCAGCATGAAACCTGAAAGCAAGGAAAAGCAAAGGTACATAAGCCAGCATTAGACCAATAGTACCATCCAGGCCGAGCAGCCCAACGCATATGGCTATGGGAAACAACCAAAGTGCATTGATCGCCAGCACTGCAAGGGTCACTGGTAAATGCCGACCAAACTGACGAGACGCAAATTGATAAGCATGACTGCGGTGCGCTTCATACACTTTATCCCCTCGTAACAATCTACGAGTCAGAGTAAAGGTCGCATCAACAATGAACACACCAAGAAGAATCAGCCAGATCCAAAAAAATCTTGGAGAAGTCCAGGCCGCTTGAATTGAGAACACTCCCAGCACAAGCCCGAGAAACCCACTTCCCGCGTCACCCATGAAGATACGTGCCGGAGGAAAATTCCAGTAGAGGAAACCCAGCACTGCCATCGCCAATAGCAGTGGAGCCCAAATCAACGATGTGTCTCCCGCTAACCAATAGATGACACATGCGCCAAAGCAGGCACTGACCGCCTGTACACTGGCTAACCCATCAATACCGTCCATGAAGTTGTATAAATTGAGCATCCAGACTAGATAGAAAGTGGCAAAAATATGCCCCACCCATGAAAAATTGAAGTCAATCTCAAACAAACGAACAGGTGGAAAGCCACTCAGGCAAACCAGTACCCAAATCGCGGCAATGAAGTGAGCAAGCAGCCTCCAGCGCGCAGCAATGTGCCCGTGATCATCAAGAAAGCCAACTACAGCAGTTAACGCTCCAGCCCCCCACAGAGCCCAGATATAAGGCCAAGGAATATCAACAAAAAGGCTTAGAATCGGGGCGATTGCAAGAAAGCTTAGGACAATTGCCACCCCTCCTCCCCTTGGAGTAGGTATGGAGTGGGAGCTGCGACTATTGGGGATGTCCATCAAACTGCGTGCTAATGCATAACGACGCAGAACCCAAGTTAACAGAAGCGAAATACCGACCACTGCCAGCATCAACCACCAGATCGCCATGGACATTCTAATTCCTAAAACCGAATGAGAGAGCAAGCACTACAGGCATCGATCTCATTAAACAATAAAAACAATCTATTGATGCAATCTTCAAGAGGCACAAAAAATCAGACCTGCTCATCAAGAAAATATTTGGCTGTAGCATCGAAAGCTACATCGACCGCGATCGGCGGGGTCCAACTTAACAACTCACGATTCTTGGAAATATCAACCTGAAGCGACCCACACAATCGCTGGGAGAGTGATTTTTTACCAAAAAAAAATGCACAAACCGTCAAAAAAACACTTGGCACGGGCAACAAACGAGCAGGTTTCCGCAGCGCGCGCGCCATTCGCTGCAACAACTCTGTTGTTGAGAGGTCGTCACCATCACTGACCAAAAACTTCTGATTTGCTGCTTTAGGGTGCGCGATACAAACAATTATCAGATCAACCAAGTTACCCAACGCCACTAAACTACGGCGATTGTGTATTGCACCAAAAGGTAAAGGTATACCCTTATGCAACCAGCGCATCATATTCAAGAAGTTGGCCTTCACGCCAGGACCGTAAACTAGCGTTGGGCGAATGATCACGACCTCCATTCCAGTTTGAGCGGCAATGATCATCAGTCCATTTTCCGCTTCCATCTTGGAGATGCCGTAAGGGTCCACCGGTGCAGGGGCTGCATCAGCGGTGTAGGGAACATCGAGAGATGTCTCCTCTCCGTTGACCTTGATGGAGCTGATAAATACGAAACGACGTACACCTTTTTGCGCAGCTTGCCTCGCTAGATTTAGAGTCCCTTCTACGTTAACTTTTCGAAATGAGGCAAGAGGATCAACAGAGGAGTCATTCATTACATGCACACGGGCGGCTGCATGTATTACAACATCACAACCCACTAAAATATGCATCCAATCCGTGGCACCGTCGATCTGGTCAATCTGCGCAACACTAGTAGTTACTGGTAACCCATAGATATGCTTTCGTACCGCAACCACCAACTCGTGAGCTGTGGTCTTGGACAAACAGTCATGGACAGCTCTCCCTACAAAACCGGATGCCCCCGTCAAAAGTATCCTGCCCATTTCCTATGCGAACCTTCTCAAACCGGCGCTACAGAGTGGTATCTGAAACACTCAAAAAGACATTATGCACTTGTAGAGCTCAGATGAGCCATCTCGCTATCGAGTAATACTCGGCATAACACTAAAACTAAAAATAAAAGCCACTCCATCAATAGTTGACAGAGGAGAAAAGACTTCCAAAAGGCACAATTAAAAAAATGTAACTCGACCAGCACGAACACCGTACCGCTGAAGGAGTGTCAATCAGACCTCGACCTTCATTCAACCAAAAAACCCAAAACCCAAAACCCAAAAAATCTCCTATTGTTTATCACAAAGAAGATTCGTTAAATTTTCTCAATGGAGCACAGCAAAACCATACCGAAAGCCATATCCTCATAAATATCAAAACATTATAGTTTTCTACATCCAAAATTCAAAAGTCGCTTCCCTCCTCCTCATTAACGCGATCCCTAAGCTCTTTACCCGGTTTGAAATGAGGAACGAATTTTCCGTCAAGGCTAACAGACTGACCCGTCTTTGGGTTCCGTCCTACCCGAGGAGCACGATAGTGAAGCGAAAAACTACCAAACCCTCGAATCTCAATCCGATCGCCAGTAGCCAGACACTGAGACATTTGCTCAAGCATCGTCTTGATGGCCAACTCGACATCCTTGGATGAGAGCAGCCCTTGATGGGTGACAATTCGTTCGATCAACTCCGACTTCGTCATATTTTTCCCTTCTTTTTCAAGCAGCTAGGTCAGTGCTCAAAAGGTTTTAGCATGCCCTGAAGGTTTTGAACAGCCCAAGTGCCGACTTGCCAGCACAAACCTCTTTTCCATTACCAGAGGCACGACGGCAAAAAGCTCAAACCCGTCTTATCGACACATGACGAGCATCGTTCTAGTCAAGTAACCGGCCGGATTCCAACCAAAAGGGTAATCACCCTCCTCTTCCTTGGAATCGCTAGACTTGGTAATGACCTTATAACCAGCAGCCTTACACTCGCGCTCAGCACGCTTGTAACATTTATCCCAACCCGCCCCCAACCCGGAACAATCGATCTCTATGCCACTGACCCCACGAACCACGTGAGTCTTTACGTTGGTCGTACACCCAGCCAGGAGAAGAACCAAAACAACTACAACTAGCCTGGTCATACTCTTCCTTATGGCAGCCCCTGCTGCTCAAACACCGCACCTGTTAAACAAAGCCTAGACCTTAATATGTAATTGGCTCGCTTACTAAAGAGACAACTCATTGCAGACGTTGGTTTCCCTCCACACCAGTATCATCCCTGACAATTTCAAGACACAAAAAAGGGCGACCTAAGTCGCCCTTTTTTATGGTCTAACAGAACTTAGTTCTGTTTTTCCATCTGTGCGCGCAGCAGGTCGCCCAGAGTGGTAGGACCAGCAGCGATATCCGAAGCAGCTGGCTTGTCGCGCAGGCTCTGGATAGCTTCTTTCTCGTCTTCAACGTCTTTCGACTTGATCGAGAGCTGGATTACACGGCTCTTACGGTCAACGCTGATGATCTTGGCTTCAACTTCTTCGCCTTCTTTCAGAACGTTGCGCGCATCTTCGATGCGGTCACGGCTGATTTCGGAGGCTTTCAGAGTAGCTTCGATGTCGTTAGCCAGGGTGATGATGGCGCCTTTGGCGTCAACTTCTTTTACAACACCCTTAACGATTGCGCCTTTATCGTTCTCTTGTACGTACTCGGAGAACGGATCGCTTTCCAGCTGCTTGATACCCAGGGAGATACGCTCACGCTCTGGATCAACAGACAGGATAACGGTGTCCAGCTCGTCGCCCTTCTTGAAACGACGTACGGCTTCTTCGCCCACTTCGTTCCAGGAGATGTCGGACAGGTGAACCAGGCCGTCGATGCCACCGTCCAGACCAATGAAGATACCGAAATCGGTGATCGACTTGATGGTGCCGGAGATTTTATCGCCCTTGTTGAACTGGCCAGAGAAGTCTTCCCATGGGTTGGACTTGCACTGCTTGATGCCGAGGGAGATACGACGACGCTCTTCGTCGATGTCCAGAACCATAACTTCCACTTCGTCGCCGACTTGTACGACTTTCGAAGGATGGATGTTTTTGTTGGTCCAGTCCATTTCCGAAACGTGTACCAGACCTTCAACGCCTTCTTCCAGCTCAGCAAAGCAGCCGTAGTCGGTCAGGTTGGTTACGCGCGCGGTAACGCGGGTGCTTTCTGGGTAACGAGCTTTGATAGCAACCCATGGATCTTCACCCAGCTGCTTCAGGCCCAGGGAAACACGATTGCGCTCGCGATCGTACTTCAGAACCTTGACATCGATCTCGTCGCCAACGTTGACGATTTCGGAAGGATGCTTGATGCGCTTCCAAGCCATGTCGGTGATGTGCAGCAGGCCATCGACGCCACCCAGATCGACGAATGCGCCGTAATCGGTGAGGTTCTTGACGATACCTTTGACTTGCTGACCTTCCTGCAGGGATTCCAGCAGAGCTTCACGCTCAGCGGAGTTCTCGGCTTCAAGGACACTACGGCGGGAAACGACAACGTTGTTGCGCTTCTGGTCGAGTTTGATGACTTTAAACTCGAGCTCTTTGCCTTCCAGGTGCGTGGTGTCGCGCACTGGACGGACGTCAACCAGAGAACCTGGCAGGAACGCACGGATGCCGTTAACGTCGACAGTGAAGCCGCCTTTAACCTTACCGTTGATAACGCCCTTAACCACTTCTTCAGCTGCGAAGGCTGCTTCCAGAACGATCCAGCATTCAGCGCGCTTGGCTTTTTCACGGGAGAGCTTGGTTTCACCAAAGCCGTCTTCAACCGAATCCAGAGCAACGTGAACTTCATCACCAACATTGATGGACAGTTCGCCAGCATCGTTGTAGAACTGCTCAAGCGGGATAAGTGCTTCAGACTTCAGACCAGCGTGAACGGTTACCCAACGCGCTTGGTAGTCGATGTCGACGATAACACCGGTGATGATGGAGCCTGCCTGAAGGTTCAGGGTTTTTAGGCTTTCTTCAAAGAGTTCCGCAAAGCTTTCGCTCATTTTAATTCCTGTTGATAAGGGCGAAGAATACGCCCATCTGCCACATCCCAGACGATGTGGGTTACGTTCATATAAAAGAAAAATCGCAGGACTATGACTGGTCCCCCGCGACCCTCCTTATTCACCCGGTAATATCGCGAATGGCGATCTCACTCAAGATGTGTTGCAACACCTGATCGATGGACAACTCCGTGGAATCCAGCTGTATGGCGTCAGCCGCCGGCTTGAGCGGGGCTACCGCTCGCTGGGTATCGCGCTCATCACGCGCACGAATCTCATCTAGCAGACTCGACAGACTAACACCATCGACTTTTCCCTTCAACTGCAAGTAGCGCCGCCGGGCACGCTCTTCGGCGCTGGCAGTCAGGAAGATCTTCAATGGCGCATCGGGAAATACCACCGTCCCCATGTCACGACCATCCGCAACCAGGCCCGGCGGTTCCTGGAATGCGCGCTGGCGCTGCAACAAGGCATCACGCACAGCCGGCAGAGCCGCTACCTGGGAAGCCCAGGCGCCAACCTGCTCATTACGCAGGTCGTCAGTCACATCATCGCCTTCCAGAATGATCCGTTGCGGATGATTTTCAGTGGCACCAAGGAACTGCACATCCAGGTGAGCCGCCAGCAGCTTCAGCGACTCTTCGTTAGTCAGATCAACACCATGATTGCGCGCAGAAAAAGCCAGCAACCGGTACAGAGCCCCGGAATCCAGCAGGCACCAACCCAGATGCTTGGCCAGCTTGCCAGCAATGGTGCCTTTGCCCGAACCACTTGGCCCATCGATGGTGATCACAGGCGCCTTGATATTCACGACTGAGCCTCTTGTGCGACACGAATCCCCACCTGCGCGCACAACGCGAGGAAGTTCGGGAACGAGGTAGCGACGTTCGCACAGTCATGGATACGAATCGGCGCATTGGCGCGCAGCGAGGCAACACTGAATGCCATGGCGATACGGTGATCGCCGTGACCATGAACCTCACCACCACCAATCTGGCCGCCATCAATGATGATGCCGTCTGGAGTCGGCTCGCACTTGACCCCCAAGGTCAGCAAACCATCAGCCATTACCTGGATACGATCAGACTCCTTGACCCGCAGCTCTTCCGCGCCACGCAGCAAAGTACGCCCTTCGGCGCAGGCGGCGGCCACGAACAGCACGGGGAATTCGTCGATTGCCAGAGGCACCAGCTCCTCAGGAATCTCGATACCCTTGAGCTTGGCGGCACGCACGTGCAAATCAGCAACCGGCTCACCGCCGACTTCGCGCTGATTTTCCAGACGAATATCCGCCCCCATCAAACGCAGGATATCGATCACGCCGGTCCGGGTCGGGTTGATCCCGACATGCTCCAGCACCAACTCTGAACCTTCAGCGATCGAAGCCGCCACCAGGAAGAATGCAGCGGAGGAAATATCCGCCGGCACTTCAATATGGGTCGCCTTGAGCTTGCCGCCCGACTCAACCGAGGCGGTGGCGCCGTCGACGCTGACCGAATAGCCGAAACCACGCAGCATGCGCTCAGTATGGTCGCGGGTCGGCGCCGGCTCGGTGACAGTGGTCTTGCCCTCAGCGTACAAGCCAGCCAGCAGCAGGCAAGACTTAACCTGGGCGCTGGCCATCGGCAAGGTGTAAGTCAGCCCCTTGAGCTTGTGACCGCCACGGATCACCATCGGCGGACGACCTTCGGCCGCAGTCTCGATCACCGCGCCCATTTCCCGCAGCGGGTTGGCCACACGATTCATCGGACGCTTGGACAGCGAGTGGTCCCCCGTCAGCGTACTGTCGAAACTCTGCGCAGCCAGCAGACCGGAGAGCAAGCGCATCGAAGTACCGGAGTTACCCAGATAGATCGGACCCGGCGCCGGCTTCAGGCCGTGCAGACCAACACCATGAATAGTCACACGCCCGTGATGCGGGCCCTCGATGACCACCCCCATGTCGCGAAACGCCTGCAGCGTCGCCAGAGCATCTTCACCCTCGAGAAACCCCTCGACTTCGGTGGTGCCTTCAGCCAGGGAGCCAAGCATGATCGAACGGTGGGAAATCGACTTGTCGCCCGGTACACGAATCCGCCCAGACAGGCGGCCACCAGGATTTGCCAGGAAAATCAGATCGTTGGAGTTCATAGCGTCCACATAGGCCCGGCGGGCCAGGATTTTACCGAAATGCTCGCGGGCAACCCGGGCGCGAGTGAATACGCCCAACAACTGATGCCCGTCCCCTGCATCGACCGCGTCGCGCAAGGCGTCGAGGTCGTTGCGAAATGTATCGAGTGTGCGCAGTACCGCCTCGCGATTGGCGAGGAAGATGTCGTGCCACATGACCGGGTCGCTGCCGGCGATTCTCGTGAAATCGCGGAACCCGCCCGCAGCGTAACGAAAGATATCGAGATTTTCACTGCGCTTGGCCAGGGAATCGACCAGGCCGAATGCCAGCAGGTGCGGCAAGTGGCTGGTCGCCGCCAGGACTTCGTCGTGACGCTCGACCTGCATGTGCTCGACATCTGCTCCCAGCTCGCACCAGAGCTTGTCGACAAGGTCCAATGCAGCAGGATCGGTCTGCTCCAGAGGCGTCAGGATCACCTTGTGCCGACGGAACAGCTGCGCATTGGAGGCTTCAACACCACTCTGCTCGGAACCGGCGATAGGATGCCCCGGAACAAAACGCGCAGGCATACCGCCAAAAGCCTCTTTCGCAGCCCGCACCACATTGCCCTTGGCACTGCCGACATCGGTCAGCACCGCCTGCCCCAGATCCATGCCAGCCAACAAGGCCAGCAGTTTCTCCATGGCCAGGATCGGCACCGCCAGCTGGATCACATCGGCTCCCTGGCAAGCCAGGGCCAGGTCCTCTTCACAGCGATCTACCACCCCCAGCTCCACCGCCAACTGGCGGGACTGCGGGTCCAGATCGACACCAACCACTTCGCGGCACACGCCACTTTCACGCAAACCCTTGGCGAAGGAGCCGCCAATCAATCCCAGGCCGATCACCACCAGGCGACCGATCATAGGCACAGCAGATTGCATTGGAATGACATCAACCACGAGCCAGAACCTTGGCCAAAGCCTCAAGGAAACGAGTGTTTTCCGCCGGCAAGCCGATGGTAATGCGCAAATGGTTCGGCATGCCGTAGTTGGCCACCGGACGCACGATCACACCTTCACGCAACAAGCCCTGGAATACCGGCGCAGCCTCACGCCCCAGATCCACGGCAATGAAGTTGCCCTTGGAAGGAATCCAGCCCAGGCCCAGGCCCAGGCCACGCAAACCCGCTTCCAGTTGCTGCATGCCGGCTTCGTTCAAACGACGGCTCTCTGCCAGATAATCCACATCCTGCAGCGCGGCACAGGCCGCTGCCAAAGCCAGGCTGTTGACGTTGAAAGGCTGGCGCACACGGTTCAGCACATCTGCCACCACCGGGGTCGAAAGCCCATAGCCGACCCGCAGGGCCGCCAGGCCATAAGCCTTGGAGAAGGTCCGCGAGACCAGAAGGTTCGGGTAGGCCGCCAGGAAATCCAGCCCATCCGGCAGGTCGCTGCCTTCGGCGTACTCGATATAGGCCTCGTCCAGCACTACCAGCACGTGGGCCGGCACATCCTGCAGAAACTCGTCCAGCGCCTCAGCGCCGAACCAGGTACCGGTCGGGTTGTTCGGGTTGGCGATGAACACTACGCGGGTCTGCTCATCGATCGCCTTGAGCATGGCCGGCAGGTCATGCCCCCAGCTCTTGGCCGGAACCACGCGAGCCTGGGCGCCGACGGCCTGGGTAACGATGGGATAGACGGCAAAGGCGTGCTCGCTGAACACCGCATTCAAGCCAGGCGCCAGATAGGCGCGAGCCACCAGCTCGAGGATGTCGTTGGAACCGTTGCCCAGGGTCACCTGGTTGATTTCCACGCCGCAGCGCTCGGCCAGCAGGGACTTGAGGGCAAAACCGTTGCCATCCGGATAACGGGTCAGCTCGGCCAGCTCGTCGCGGATCGCCGCCAGAGCCTTGGGGCTGGCGCCCAGCGGGTTTTCATTGCTCGCCAGCTTGACGATAGTGGCCGGATCGATGTCCAGCTCACGGGCCAGTTCGTCCACGGGCTTGCCCGGAACGTAAGGCGAGAGTTGTTGCACGCCTGGTTGTGCCAGTGCGAGGAAGTCGCCACTCATTGTTAAAGCCTCAGAGAACCGCTTTCGGGTAGGAACCCAGCACCTTGAGTGCCACTGCTTCCTGACTGATCTTCTCCAGCACGCTCTTGACCAACGGGTCACGGTGATGGCCGACGAAATCGATGAAGAACACATAGGTCCATTTGCCACTGCGCGAAGGCCGGGTTTCAATTCGCGTCAGGTCGATGCCATTGTCATGGAACGGCACCAGCAACTCATGCAGCGCACCAGGCTTGTTGCTCATGGAGACAATGATCGAAGTCTTGTCGTCGCCGGTTGGCGGCACTTCCTGGCTACCGATCATCAAAAAACGCGTGGAGTTGTCCGGACGATCCTCGATCTTCTCGGCCAGACGCGTCAGACCATACAAGCCCGCAGCCATGTCGCCGGCAATGGCTGCCGAATTCCACTCACCCTTGACTCGCTTGGCCGCTTCGGCGTTGCTGGACACCGCCACCCGCTCGACATTCGGGTAGTGCGCGTCCAGCCACTTGCGGCACTGGGCCAGGGACTGAGCGTGGGAATAGATACGACTGATGCTGTCAGTCTTGGTGTTCTCACCTACCAACAGGTGGTGGTGAATCCGCAGCTCAACTTCGCCACAGATCACCATATCGTGCTCGAGGAAGCTATCAAGGGTGTGGTTGACCGCACCCTCGGTGGAGTTTTCCACCGGCACCACGCCGAAGTTCACCGCCCCGGCAGCGACCTCACGGAACACTTCGTCGATCGCTGCCATTGGCTTGCTGATCACCGCATGCCCGAAGTGCTTCATGGCCGCAGCCTGGGTGAAGGTACCTTCAGGGCCGAGGTAAGCCACTTTCAGCGGCTGCTCCAGAGCCAGGCACGAAGACATGATCTCGCGGAACAAACGCGCCATCTCTTCATTACCCAGAGGCCCCTGGTTACGCTCCATCACGCGCTTGAGCACTTGGGCTTCACGCTCCGGACGATAGAACACCGGCACTTCGCCTTCTGCCAGGGTGGCCATCTTGACCCGGGCGACTTCCTGGGCGCACCGCGCACGCTCACTGATCAGCTCCAGGACCTTCTCGTCCAGGGCGTCAATGCGCAGGCGCAGGGCCTTGAGTTCTTGCTCAGACATCAGCCGTGTTCCTTCTCGAACTCTGCCATGTAGGCCACCAGCGCGTTGACTGCATTGATGTCCACGGCGTTGTAGATAGAGGCACGCATCCCACCCACCGAACGGTGACCCTTGAGGTTCAGCAGACCACGAGCCTCAGCACCGGCCAGGAACGGCTTGTCCAGGCGGTCGTCCGCCAGACGGAACGGTACGTTCATCCACGAGCGGTCAGGCTTGTTGATCGGGTTGCTGTACAGGCCGCTGGCGTCGATGAAGTCGTACAGGGTGCGCTGCTTGACATCATTGAGCTTGGCGATGGCTTCTACACCACCCTGCTCCTTGAGCCACTCGAACACCAGGCCGGACAGGTACCAGGCCAGGGTCGGCGGGGTGTTGTACATCGAGCCATTATCTGCCGCGACCTGGTAGTCGAGCATGGTCGGGCACAGCGAACGGGCATGTCCCAGCAAGTCTTCGCGAATGATGTTTACCAGGATACCGCTGGGGCCGATGTTCTTCTGCGCGCCGGCGTAGATCATACCAAAGCGAGAGATATCCACAGGGCGCGACAGAATGTCGGAAGACATGTCGGCCACCAAGGGAACATCACCGGTTTGCGGAACCCAGTTGAACTCCAGGCCGCCGATGGTTTCGTTCGGCGCGTAGTGCACGTAGGCGGCGTCTTTCGACAACTGCCATTCGTTCTGGCCAGGAATTGCAAAGTAGTCGTACGGCTTGGAGGTAGCGGCCACATTGACCTGCCCATAGCGGGAGGCTTCTTCGATGGCTTTCTGCGACCAGATACCGGTATCGATATAGTCGGCCTTGCCGCCTTCCGGCAGCAGGTTCAGTGGAATCTGGGCAAACTGCTGGCTGGCGCCGCCTTGCAGAAACAGCACTTTATAGTTCGAGGGGATATTCAGCAGGTCACGCAGATCCTGCTCGGCCTTGGTGGCAATGGAGACGAACTCATCACTGCGATGACTCATCTCCATGACCGACAGGCCCTTGCCATGCCAATCCAGCAATTCGGCCTGGGCACGCAACAGGACAGCTTCAGGTAGCGCAGCGGGACCTGCGCAGAAGTTATAGGCTCGTTTGCTCACATCCACTCTCGCTATGCATTCACGGTAGCGGACAGAGCAAACACTCTGCCCTGCTACGATTTATTTAGTCTTTCGACTCTTCTTCGCCTGCGGCGTCTGCCTGTTGGCCATCAACTGCCTCATCCAGCTCGGCAGCCACGTCCAGCGCGGCCCCGTCGAACTCAGCACCGTCTTCACCTTCGAACTCTTCGCCGTCGATTTCCGACGGTTCCTGCACACGCTCCAGGCCCACCAGGGTTTCATCGCTGGCCAGCTTGATCAGGGTTACGCCCTGAGTGTTACGACCCAGGCTCGACACTTCATCGACACGGGTACGAACCAGAGTGCCCTGATCGGAAATCAGCATGATTTCCTCACCATCCAACACCTGCACGGCACCTACCAGGCGACCGTTACGATCGTTGCTGACCATGGCGATAACGCCCTGACCACCACGCTTGTACTCAGGGAACTCGGTGATCGCCGTACGCTTGCCGTAGCCACGCGCCGAAGCGGTAAGGATCTGGCTGCCTTCTTCCGGAATCAGCATGGAGATCAGCTTCTGGCCTTCTGGCAGACGCATGCCGCGAACACCGCGCGCAGTACGACCCATGGCACGAACATCAGACTCTTTGAAGCGAGTGACCTTGCCACCATCGGAGAACAGCATGACTTCACGCTCGCCATCGGTAATCGCGGCAGAAATCAGTACGTCGCCCTCATCCAACTCCAATGCGATCAGACCCACACTGCGCTGACGACTGAAGGATTCCAGCGGTGTTTTCTTCACGGTGCCGTTGGCGGTCGCCATGAAGATGTAGTGACCTTCGGTGTATTCCTCGACCGGCAGCATGGTGGTGATGTATTCACCCTCATCCAGCGGCAGCAGGTTAACCAGTGGACGACCACGTGCAGCACGGGAAGCCTCAGGAATTTCATAGGTCTTCAGCCAGTACACCTTGCCTTTGCTGGAGAACAGCAGCAGCGTGGTGTGGCTGTTAGCTACTAGCAGGTGAGCGATGTAGTCCTCATCCTTGACGCCGGTAGCCGACTTGCCTTTACCGCCACGACGCTGAGCCTGGTACGCAGCCAGTGGCTGGGTCTTGGCATAACCACCGTGAGAGATGGTCACCACGCGCTCTTCTTCCGGGATCATGTCACCCAGGGTCAAGTCGAGACGGGCATCGAGAATCTCGGTGCGACGCACATCACCGTATTCGGCGCGGATCACTTCCAGTTCTTCGCGGATCACTTCCATCAGGCGCGTGGCGCTGCTGAGGATACGGATCAGCTCGCCGATCTGGTTGAGAATCTCCTGGTACTCGGCCAGCAGTTTTTCGTGTTCAAGACCGGTCAGGCGGTGCAAGCGCAGTTCCAGAATGGCTTGCGCCTGCTCTGGCGACAGGAAGTACTTGCCGTCGCGCATGCCGTATTGCGGATCGAGGTTCTCCGGACGGCAGGAATCGGCGCCCGCACGCTCAACCATGGTCACCACCGCACTGGATTCCCAAGGCGTGCTGATCAACGCTTCCTTGGCTTCCGATGGTGTTGGCGACGCTTTGATCAGAGCAATAACCGGATCGATGTTGGACAGCGCAACGGCCTGGCCTTCGAGAATGTGGCCACGCTCACGAGCCTTGCGCAGCTCGAACACAGTACGACGGGTAACCACTTCGCGACGGTGACGGACGAAGGCTTCCAGCAGATCCTTGAGATTGAGGATCCGTGGACGACCGTCGATCAACGCAACGATGTTGATACCGAACACTGCCTGCAGCTGGGTCTGGGCATAGAGGTTGTTGAGGATCACCTCCGGCACTTCTCCACGACGCAGCTCGATGACTACGCGCATACCGTCTTTGTCCGACTCGTCGCGCAGCTCAGTGATGCCTTCGAGCTTCTTCTCTTTTACCAGCTCGGCAATCTTCTCGATCAAGCGCGCCTTGTTCAGCTGGTACGGCAGCTCGGTGATGACGATCTGCTGGCGGCCACCGACTTTGTCGATGTCTTCGATGATCGAACGGGCGCGCATGTAGATGCGACCACGGCCCGTACGATAGGCCTCGATGATGCCTTCACGACCATTGATGATTGCCGCGGTCGGGAAGTCCGGGCCGGGGATGTATTGCATCAACTCATCGACGGTCAGCTCGGGATTGTCGATCAGCGCCAGGCAACCATCGATGACTTCACCGAGGTTGTGCGGCGGAATGTTGGTCGCCATACCCACGGCAATACCGCTGGAACCGTTGACCAGCAGGTTGGGGATCTTGGTCGGCATGACCGCCGGGATCATCTCGGTGCCGTCGTAGTTCGGCACCCAGTCCACGGTTTCTTTGTGCAGGTCAGCCAGCAGCTCGTGCGCCAGCTTGGTCATGCGTACTTCGGTGTATCGCATGGCCGCCGCGTTGTCGCCGTCGACCGAACCAAAGTTACCCTGGCCGTCTACCAGCAGGTAGCGCAGGGAGAATGGCTGAGCCATACGAACGATGGTGTCGTACACCGCGGTATCACCGTGGGGGTGATACTTACCGATCACGTCACCGACAACACGGGCAGATTTCTTGTACGGCTTGTTCCAGTCATTACCGAGCTCGCTCATCGCGAACAGCACACGCCGGTGCACGGGCTTCAAGCCATCGCGCGCATCAGGCAGTGCCCGCCCGACGATTACGCTCATCGCGTAGTCGAGATAGGACTGTTTCAGCTCGTCTTCGATATTGACCGGGAGGATTTCTTTGGCCAGTTCGCCCATGAGAAGCCTGATTCCTTTTTCTGGTGAAACTTCGTCACATCCATATGGGACGAACGAAGCTCGCCGCTGCAGGCCTAGTGCCCTGCACCGACTTACGACAAATCAACAAGTTATGCCATGGATTTGCGCAGTAAAGACGGCCGCATCGGACCGCCTTGGAAACCGCCGGATGTTATCACAATCGCCGCCACGCACCTATCCCTCTGACGGGCATGGAACATAGTTAGTTGACCGGTGACAGCCTGATAAGGGACGAGAGAGGCTCAGAGGACAAATTCGCACGCATTCCGGTGTTTTTTACTGACCAGGCGGCGTTCGTTGGAAGCCATCGTCGATGACCTCAATGCAAGCGCTTGCGACACATCAACTGCGCTATTTTTGCCGTATCCGGACGCTCGACTATGCCCTTTTCAGTGACGATCGCGTCGATCAGGTCCGCAGGCGTGACATCGAACACCGGATTGAACACGTCGACTTCGGCCCCCACGCGCTTGCCAGCGAGCTCCAGCAATTCCTTGCCATCGCGCTCCTCGATAGGAATGTCCTCGCCGCTGGCCAGGCTCAGGTCGATGGTCGAACTGGACGCCACCACCATGAAGCGCACGCCGTGGTGCATGGCATTGACCGCCAGCTGATAGGTCCCGATCTTGTTCGCCACATCACCATTGGCGGTGATCCGATCAGCACCGACGATCACCCAGGTCACCCCTTTGGTCTTCATGATATGCGCCGCGGCGGAGTCAGCATTCAAGGTCAGTGCAATGCCCTCATTGGCCAACTCCCAAGCCGTCAAGCGCGCCCCCTGCAACCAAGGCCGGGTTTCGTCGACATAGACCCGTTCCACCATGCCTTCAAGCCAGGCCGCACGAATCACCCCCAGGGCAGTGCCAAAACCGCCGGTGGCCAAGGCACCGGTATTGCAATGGGTCAACAGGGCCTGGGGGTTGCCTTGGTGCCTGCGAATCAGGTCCACACCCAACTGAGCCATGGTCAGATTGGCTTCACGGTCACTTTCATGGATTGCCAGCGCCTCAACCTCAAGGGCCGCCACCGGGTCGGCGTTATCCTTGACCCGCCCCAGGCGCTCGCGCATGCGATTCAAGGCCCAGAACAGATTGACCGCAGTAGGACGCGAGTCCGCCAGCAAAGCGAAGTCCTCCTCCAGGGCCGCAACCCAGTCACCACCCGCAGCAAAACGTGCGCGCGCAGCCAGCACTAGCCCATATGCTGCACTGATGCCAATGGCCGGGGCACCGCGCACCACCATTGAGCGGATCGCCTCTGCGACTCCGGCAACTTCATCGTAGGCAACCCAGGTTTCTTCAAAGGGTAAAATCCGCTGATCGAGCAGATACAGAGTGTTATCCCGCCAATCAATGGCCTTGACCTTCTCCGCAGCCAACAGACGATCGCGCATCCCTCACCCCGTACTCATGAACAAAAGCCGCCGATTATAGCGATCCCCCTGCGAAGACGCTCGGGTATACTTCGCCATCCTTTATATGACGCCCTGGACCGATATTCGATGCCAAACCGTGATGCTGCGCTCGACCTGCTCCTGTTACCGACCTGGTTGGTACCGGTGGAGCCGGCCGGCGTTGTCCTCAAGGAACATGGCCTGGGCATCCGCGACGGCCGTATCGCGTTCATTGGCCCACGGACCGAGGCCTTGAAACAGCCAGCCAGCGAAGTCCGCGAATTGCCTGGCATGCTGCTCAGCCCAGGATTGATCAACGCCCACGGGCATGCGGCCATGACCCTGTTTCGTGGCCTGGCCGATGATCTGCCACTGATGAACTGGTTGGAAAATCATATCTGGCCCGCCGAGGCCAAGTGGGTAGATGAAGCCTTCGTCCGTGATGGCACCGACCTTGCCATCGCCGAACAGATCAAAGGTGGCATCAGCTGCTTCGCTGACATGTACTTCTTTCCGAAGGTTGCCAGTGAGCGAGTCCACAACAGCGGCATTCGTGCACAGATCGCCATACCGATCCTCGACTTCCCGATTCCCGGCGCGCATGACGCCGACGAAGCCATTCGCCAGGGCGTGGAGCTGTTCGGCGACCTCAAGCTTCATCCTCGAATCAAGATCACTTTCGGCCCTCATGCACCCTACACCGTCTGTGACGAGAATCTGGAGAAAATTCGCGTCATCGCTGAAGAACTCGACGCCTCGATTCACATGCATGTGCATGAAACAGCATTCGAAGTGCAGCAGTCCCTGGAGCAGCACGGCGAACGACCGCTGGCCCGCCTGGCCCGCCTGGGTCTATTGGGGCCGCGCTTCCAGGCCGTTCATATGACCCAAATCAGCGATGACGACCTGGCTTTACTGGTAGAAACCAACACCAGCGTCATTCACTGCCCGGAATCCAACTTGAAACTGGCCAGCGGCTTCTGCCCGGTGGAGCGCCTTTGGCAAGCGGGAGTCAACGTCGCCGTGGGCACCGACGGCGCGGCCAGCAACAATGACCTGGACCTGCTGGGGGAAACCCGCACTGCGGCCCTCCTGGCCAAGGCCGTGGCCGGCTCGGCAACAGCCCTGGACGCTCATCGTGCCTTGCGCATGGCTACCCTCAATGGAGCCCGGGCCATGGGTCTGGATAACCAAGTGGGCTCCCTGGAAATCGGCAAGGCTGCGGACCTGGTGGCCTTCGACTTGTCCGGACTGGCCCAGCAACCGATTTACGACCCGGTGTCGCAACTGATCTACGCCACCGGCCGCGACTGCGTAACGCATCTATGGGTCGCCGGCAAGCAACTGCTGGATGACCGGCGTCTGACTCGCCTGGATGAACAGCAGCTCGGCGAAACCGCCCGCCGCTGGGGCCAGCGCATCAGCGGCCACGCCCACTAACCCGGGCCTTGAGCTGAAGCTTGAGGCCGTACACAGAATTTTTTAGCTTTGGAGTATTACCCATGAGCAACGTCGACCACGCTGAAATCGCCAAATTCGAAGCCCTGGCCCATCGCTGGTGGGACCGCGAAAGCGAGTTCAAGCCCCTGCACGACATCAATCCATTGCGGGTCAACTGGATCGAGGAGCGGGTAGGCCTGGCCGGCAAGAAGGTGCTCGACGTTGGTTGCGGCGGCGGCATCCTCAGCGAGGCCATGGCCCAACGCGGCGCCACCGTTACCGGCATCGACATGGGTGAGGCCCCCCTGGCAGTGGCACAGCTGCACCAACTGGAATCCGGCGTGAACGTCGAATACCGGCAGATCACCGCCGAAGCCTTGGCCGAGGAAATGCCCGAACAGTTCGACGTGGTCACTTGCCTGGAAATGCTCGAACACGTCCCCGACCCTTCGTCGGTAATCCGCGCCTGCTTCCGCATGGTCAAGCCAGGCGGCCAGGTGTTCTTCTCCACCATCAACCGCAACCCAAAGGCTTACCTGTTCGCCATTATCGGTGCGGAATACATCATGAAGCTGCTTCCTCGCGGCACCCATGACTTCAAGAAGTTCATCCGCCCTTCGGAGCTTGGCGCCTGGAGCCGTTCCGCCGGCCTGAGCGTCAAGGACATCATCGGCCTGACCTACAACCCACTGACCAAACACTACAAGCTGGCTGCGGACGTGGACGTCAACTACATGATCCAGACGCTGCGAGAGGAGTGAGACATGGCTATCAGAGCCGTTCTTTTCGACATGGATGGCACCCTGCTCGACACCGCGCCTGATTTCATCGCCGTGTGCCAAGGCATGCGACGTGATCGCGGCCTGCCGCCGATCGCCGACCAGCATATTCGCGACGAAGTCTCCGGCGGCGCCCGAGCCATGGTCGCCGTGACCTTTTCCATGGACCCGGAATCCCCGGGCTTCGAGGCATTGCGCCTGGAGTTTCTCGAGCGCTACCTGAAGCATTGCGCGGTGCACAGCAAGCTTTTCGACGGCATGGCCGAGCTACTGGCTGATATCGAAAAGGCCAATCTGATCTGGGGCGTGGTGACCAACAAACCCCTGCGTTTCGCCGAGCCGATCATGCAGCAACTCGGGCTGGCCGAGCGTTCGGCGCTGCTGATCTGCCCCGACCATGTGAAAAACAGCAAGCCCGACCCCGAACCACTGATCCTGGCGTGCCAGATGCTCAAGCTGGACCCGTCCAGCGTTCTGTTCGTCGGTGATGACCTACGGGATATCGAGTCCGGTCGGGACGCCGGAACCAAGACCGCCGCCGTGACCTACGGCTATATCCATCCGGACGACAACCCCCGGCATTGGGGTGCCGACGTAGTGGTCAATCATCCGCTGGAACTGCGCCAGGTTCTGGATAACGCATTGTGCAGCTGCTAAGCAGTGGCATTCCCGACTAAACGCCGGGGACGTTCCAATTTATATTGAGGCCTTTTATGTTTGATTATTCCGCGCGCCCCGAACTGCTCAAGGATCGGGTCATTCTGGTCACCGGAGCCGGTCGCGGCATCGGCGCCGCTGCCGCCAAGACCTTTGCCGCCCATGGCGCCACGGTGCTCCTGCTAGGCAAGACCGAAGCCAACCTGACCGAGGTCTACGATGCCATCGAGGCGGCGGGCCATCCACAGCCCGCGGTGATTCCGTTCAACCTGGAAACCGCCCTGCCACACCAGTACGACGAACTGGCAGCGATGATCGAAACCGAGTTCGGCCACCTCGACGGCCTGCTGCACAACGCCTCGATCATCGGTCCGCGCACACCGCTGGAGCAGCTCTCAGGGGAGAACTTTATGCGGGTGATGCAAATCAATGTCAACGCCATGTTCATGCTGACCAGCACCCTGCTGCCCTTGCTCAAGCTATCCCAGGACGCTTCGGTGGTTTTCACTTCCAGCAGCGTTGGGCGCAAGGGCCGGGCCTATTGGGGCGCCTACGGTGTATCCAAATTCGCCACCGAGGGGCTGATGCAAACCCTGGCCGACGAGCTGGACACTGTGGCCCCGGTCCGCGCCAATAGCATCAACCCTGGCGCCACTCGGACCAGTATGCGGGCCCAGGCCTACCCCGGCGAGAACCCCAGCAACAACCCCACACCTGAAGAGATCATGCCGGTCTACCTGTATCTGATGGGACCGGACAGCACCGGGATCAATGGCCAGGCCTTCGACGCGCAGTAACCCCTTCCGTTCGTCGCGACGGAATACCGTCGCGATGCCCGAAAAAGAACTTATCCCCAAGCTTTCCAAGCCAAACAAATGCCGGTCGCAACTGATTGACCCTCAGAATAAAAACCCAAACCACTGAATTAGAACGAATTTTATTTATCTGAACCGAATGGCACGAGTTTCGCTCTAACACCACTCAATACACCGTGCATTGGCGCAGTGAAAAACAGCTTGCGTCGAGGGCTTTATCGCCATCAGCGAAGCGGCATAAAATGTGCGCGATTGTCCTACGGGGCTGATGGAACAGTATGACGCGCAGCCCTGAGCCGCCCTCACCCAAGCAGTAAGACCGTACACCGTGCTCAGGGGGCTCACACTTAGATGAAAACACCGACCCAGACCAACGCAATTGACTTCGACAGCGCCAAATTGCAGCGCCTGGGCTTTGGCCAGCAGTCGCCACTGATCAGACAGCCCGTCAGCCTCGGACAATTGCGCCAGCAGATGGGACTGCAGTTGCAGACCAGCCTTGAGCCACAGCGCATCCTCGGCCTGTTCTTTCGTGAGGTTCAGCGCTTGGTACCGCTCGACGCACTGCTCTACAAGCACGCGCCGAGTGATCTGCGTCTGGAGTTCGGTCAACGCGGACACCACTCCATCAGCTATCGCCTCAGCCACGAAGGCGAACCGATGGGTGAACTGGTCTTCCGTCGCAACCAACGTTTCAGCGATTCAGAACAGGGTTATCTGGAGTCACTGCTGTCAACCCTGCTGTACCCAATGCGCAACGCGCTCTTGTACCGTGCCGCCACCCGCAGCGCCCTGCGCGACCCACTGACCGACACTGGCAACCGCATTGCCATGGATCAGACCCTGGAACGGGAAATCGAAATGGCCCAGCGTCACCTGCATCCGCTGTCGCTACTGATGCTGGACATTGACCACTTCAAGCGCATCAACGATAACCACGGCCACAGCGCTGGCGACGAAGTACTCAAAGCAGTTGCCGCCTCGATCAAGGAACAGTTGCGCAACGTCGATATGGTGTTTCGTTTTGGCGGGGAAGAGTTCCTGATCCTGCTTTCCAACACCGGCCGCGACGCTGCAGCGATGGTTGGCGAACGCCTGCGGCATGCCACCCAGGCCCGGGAGTACTGGGCTGATGGCAACTTGATCGAACTTACGGTGAGCCTGGGCTGCTCGACCCTTTTGCCGGGGGAATCTTCGGAGAGTCTGTTGCGTCGCGCCGACAGCGCACTGTATGTAGCCAAGCGCGAGGGGCGCAATCGCCTGGCAATGGCGGGTTAGACACCGAACCCCGCCTCAGCAGATCATTCACGGGCAACCCACCGACACAAACGTCAACCGCTTGAGGCAATCGAGCAGCCCGCAAACCCCAGCCCTATCCCTCAGCCAACGCCAGGCGCTCGCGGGTCACGGTGGTCTTTTCCTGTTGCATGCAGCGCTCCAGGAACAGGTACATATAGTCATAGCTCTTGCAGATGGCCTGGCGCAATTCGGCCTGCAAGGCCTTGCTCGGGCTCAACCCGGCCAGGGTAACGATGATTTCCAGCGCTTCCCAGGGATGTGCATCATCGTACTGCGCATGCATCTTCAGCCATTTCATGGCGCGCTTGCGGTCTTCTTCCGGAAATGACGCGGCATAAATGCCATTGGAGCACACCAGGGCCGACCATTCGCCCGTCGCCCCTTCGATTGCGTAATTGGTGGCTGCGATGGCCACGATCAGCGAGTCCGCCGAACTGGTGTGCCAGCACCAATGGCTCAGTGCGTGCAACTCTGGCGCTACCTGCTGTGCCTGCAGGTCTTCCAGGGTCACGCCATGAGCCCGACTCCAATGCACCCAGTAATCCGCATGATTGAGCTCAACCCGAATGTTGCGCATCAACCAGCGACGCGCCATGTCCTCGCCGGGATGACGGGCAAAGCGGGTCTTCGTCAGGTTTTGTGCCATGTACAGGGCAAATTGCTCAACCACCGGCCAGCCGCCGATCAAGTACTGACGCATGACTTTGGCGCTGAGCTTGTTATCGCGCATGCGCTGGTACAGCTCATGCTCCACCACGCGGCGCTTGCTCTCGCTGCAGTCCTGGATCAGTTGCTGGGTCCAGGCGGGGTAACTGGCAGCTTCCATGAGCGGGCCGGTTCGGCTGAATGTGTCGATCACTGTCGGGCTCCTTTTGATTGTGATGTACGGATCCAAAAGAGGTTTCAACGGAACGTGCCGGGCGCCTTGAATAACAGGGGCTGTGGTCGCACGGGTCGACACTGCAGACTGTCACAGGTGAACAATTGCGGGCGTTCAATAATGTAGCCTTGAGCATAATCCACACCGATCTCAAGCAAGGCCTGCTCGATCTGCGGCGTTTCAACAAACTCGGCAATCGTGCGCTTACCCATGACATGCCCGATGTGGTTGATCACCTCGACCATGGCGCGGTTAATCGGGTCGTCCAGCATATCCTTTACGAAACTTCCATCGATCTTGAGGAAGTCTACAGGCAAATGTTTGAGATAAGCGAACGACGACATTCCTGCACAAAAGTCATCCAGAGAGAAACGACAACCTAAACCCTTGAGTTCATTTATAAAACGGATTGCACTGCCCAAGTTGGCGATTGCACTGGTTTCAGTAATTTCAAAACAGATCATCTTTGGCGGCACGCCATAGGCGACAAACTGCTCCCTCAGGAAGCCGAGGAACTCATCATCGCCAATGGTGATGCCTGAGAGGTTGATCGCACACGTCGCCATCGGCCCTTCGCGACCCTCTTCGATGCACTGGGCGATAATCTTGAATACGTTTTGTACCACCCAGCGATCCAGGGACGTCATCAAGCCGTAACGCTCAGCCGCCGGAATGAAGCTGTCCGGCAAGATCATCCTGCCGGCCTCGTCATGCAGGCGCAGAAGAATCTCGACATGGCCACCATCGTGTTCGACGTGGCCCAAGGCAGTAATTTCCTGGGAATAGAGACAAAAGCGGTTTTCCTCGAGGGCCATGTGCAGGCGCTGGACCCAGGCCATCTCGCCAAACCGCAGGGAAAGCTCGGAGTCGTCGGCATGATAGACCTGAACCCGGTTGCGGCCTTTTTCCTTGGCCATGTAGCAGGCCATATCCGCCGCTCGCAGCGAAGCCTCGAGGGTGGTTGGAGTCTGGGCGACATGCACCAGGCCAATACTCACGGTGGTCACGAAGGGCCGGCCCTTCCAGACAAAATGCAGGTTCTGTACCGTTTGGCGCAGCCCTTCGGCAATCTTCTCAGCCGCCTCCGGCGAGCAGTTCTCCAAGAGAATGCCGAACTCGTCCCCCCCCAGTCGGGCCAGAGTGTCGCCTTCACGTAACCCCGACTGCAGCAGCGCACAAATATGCCGCAGCAACTCGTCCCCAGCGGCATGGCCGCAGGTGTCGTTGACCAGCTTGAACTGGTCCAGGTCCAGGAACATCAACGCATGCCTGGCTGGCTGGCGCACCAGACTGTGCAGGGCTTGCTCCAGGCGGAACTCGAACTCCCGGCGATTGGCCAGGCCAGTCAAGGCATCGTGGGTCGCCTGCCAGGATAGATTGGCAATGTATTGCCGCTCTTGGGTCATGTCATGCAGTACCAGCACCGTGCCACTGACTTTCCCCGCATTGCGGATCGGTGCACCTACCAAGGTCACCGACACCGTGCTGCCATCCAACCGCTGGATCAGCTTGGAGTGCTCGCTGCCACCGCTGAGCTGGCCGCTGAGGATGTGCTCAATCAAGGTGAAACCGTCGGCCTGGGCGTTTTCATCCAACAGATTGAACAGAGCCGCCAGGGGCAGCCCCACGGCCTGCTCGGCCTTCCAGCGAGTCAGCTCTTCAGCCGCCGGGTTCATGTAGGCGATAGCACCCTCGACATCGGTGGTGATCACCCCGTCGCCAATAGACTGCAAGGTGATCTGCGCGCGCTCCTTCTCCAGTTGCAAGGCATCGGCAAAGGCATGGCGCTGGGCCAGCAACTTGTGGGTACGCAGCAAGGCCAAGGCAATCAGGATCAGCGCTGTGGCCAGGTTGGTCACCAGCAATAGTCGCAGGATGACTCGCGAGCCTTCGCCCAAGGCATCGCTGAACGCCTTGGCGGCCGGAGTAACACCGTCGTTGATGGCAAATATCTGGTTTTTCCAACGCTGCACATCGGCTTCGCTGGCACTGTTGCTACTGATCCCCTGATGCATCTCCCGAGCCACGGTGTCCAGTTGCAGCAGGTAGCCATCCCCCACGGTCCAGAGGTCGATGGCTTTTTCCAGGTAGCTGAAATGACGGAAATTAAGGTACAGCCAGATCAGGCTAGAAACGTCATCCGGGTGGTTGCCGCCCTTGAGGATGCCCTGGCGCGCAGCGTCCAGATCCGGTGGCCGACGATCCAGGGCCACTCGCAGCTCATGGCCGCCCTGAGGCACGGCAATTGCGTTCTGGTACTTGAGGAAAGCCCCCTCATCGCGACTGTCGGCATACAGGTTGAGGTAGTAGATGGCGTCTTTCTGGCCTTTGGACCACAGGCTTTCACCGGCAACATAGCCGCGTACTGCCGACAGGACATACAAGCTGAGGCCGCCCAACAGCGCTTGAAATAACACCACGGCAATAAAGGGCCAGACGATGCCCAACAACCGCGGCGTTGCGAAAGTCCGCTTTTGCTTCATGAGGGTCCTTGCTTCAGCACTGCCAAATGAACAACCCAGTAGTCCCGCCTCAGACAGCACAGATTAGGCTAATTTCCGCAGATCCGGCGCAAGGTGAATACCGGCCGGATCAGCCCCGTAGGAGGAAACTGCCACCGTCTCATGCTGAAGCGGTTATTCCACCAGGAAATTCAAGCACTAAGCACAGAAAGCCGAGGAAAACTCAAGACTATCGAACCTGCTGCAAATGCCCGTACAGCTTGGCGTAAAGACCACCATCGGCAATCAACTGCTGGTGGTCGCCATCTTCGGCAATCTGTCCACCATCGAACACCAAAACCCGATCAGCCTGTTTTACCGCCGACAGGCGATGAGCAATGATCAGCGTAGTCCGCCCACGCAGAAAACGCGTCAATGCCTGATGCAGGTTGTATTCGGTGGCCGCATCCAGGGCGGACGTGGCTTCATCGAGGATCACCACTTTGGGCTCAGCCAGGACCATTCGCGCAATGGCCAGGCGCTGGCGCTGTCCGCCTGAAAGGCGCACGCCGGAACGGCCAACCACGGTGTCCAGGCCCTGAGGCAACGCCCTGACCGTGGCGTCCAACTGAGCAATTTCCAGGGCCTGCCAGCAAGCGCCATCATCGCGCTCACGGCCCATGGTCAGGTTGGCGCGAACAGTGTCGTTGAACAGTGCCGGATGCTGCAGCACCACGGCGACGTTTTCCCGCACCGTTTCCAAGCCGATCTCCTGCTGGGTCGCACCACCAAAACGGATCACCCCGGTCTGCGGCGTGTACAACCCCAGCAACAGCTGCACCAGGGTGCTCTTGCCACCGCCACTGGCGCCGACAATCGCCACCTTCTCGCCAGGAGCAATGGACAGGTTCATGTTGTCCAGCACTCGCTCGTCGCCGTAACCGAAGCTCAGCCCACGCACTTCGATACCAACGGTGTCTCGCCCCTGGAAGGGATCCACGCCACCGGGGTATTGCGGCTCATCGGCCCGCGCCAGCAACTCGTTGATCCGAGTCAGGGCTCCGCCCGCCGCGTAATAGGCGTATTGCAGATTCAACAACTGCTCCACCGGACCGATCATGAACCACAGGTAACTGAACACGGCGAGCATCTGGCCGATCGACAGATCGGAGAACAGCACCGTGAGCATGGCGGCGGCGCGAAAAATATCGATGCCGAACTGGAACAGCAAGCCACTGGCCCGCCCCGAAGCGTCGCTTTTCCACTGCGAGGCCACTGCGTAATCCCGCACCTCCTCGGCACGCTGTCCCAGGCGCCCAAGAAAGTAGCCCTGGCGATTGCCGGCACGAACTTCCTGAATCGCCTCCAAGGTCTCGGTCAACGCCTGGGTAAACCGCGAAGTGCTGTCGTTTTCCAGCTTCTTCAGGTGCTTGACCCGCTTGCCCAACTGCACCGTGGCAAAGATCACCAGGGGGTTGAACAGCAGAATCAGCAAAGCCAGCTTCCAGTGCATCCACATCAGGATGCCCGCGGTCCCCACCAGGGTCAGCATGGCGACCAGGAAGCGGCTCAGGGTTTCACCAACGAATTTGTCCACCGTGTCCAGGTCAGTGACCAGGTGAGTGGTGACCGTGCCGCCCCCCAGGCTTTCGTACTCACCCAGGGAGATACGCTTGAGTCGCTCGATCAGGCGCACTCGGATCCGATAGACGATGTCCTTGGCCAGGCCGGCGAACAACCGCGCCTGAATCACGTTGAACACCAAGGCTGCGCTTCGCAGGATCAACGTCAGCAGCAGCATCAGTCCGATATAGCCGGCGGCCTGGTGCCAACCCTCAGGCAGAAAGCGGTTCATCACTTGCAGTGCAGCGTCGCCTCGGCCCAGCAACACTTCGTCCACCAGCAAGGGCAACAGCAGCGGGATAGGTACACTGCACAGGGTAGCCAGCACGGCTACGCCGTTGGCGATCCACAGTGACTTCCGGTGATGCAGGGCCAGGCGGCGAATTTCTGTCCAGCTCAGACGATCAACCCGTTTGCCAGGAGCATTTGAATCAACCGGGTCAGGCACAGGCAGCACGCTCCAGCCAACGGCCGAGCAACGGTGACAGCTCACCGAGTGGCTGATAGCCGTTGGTCAGCAACGCCAGTTGGCCATTGCGCTCCGCCAGCAAGGTCGGAAACCCAGCGATACCCAGGTCCTGGACCCAGGTAAAATCCGCCGCGGTGGCGGCGTGCTGCTCGGCCCGATCGAAAGCTTCGGCGAACTCGATGCGCGGCACCCCGGCTTGTTCAGCCAACTCCACCAACACACTGGCCAGCGTGACATCACGGCCTTCGACATAGAACGCCCGCTGGATCAGTCCCAGCAGTTTCCAGGCACAGTCAGATGCCAGACCACGAGCAGTAACGATGGCTCGACAGGCCGGCTCGGTGTCATAGACAAACCCATCGGGCAAGGCGCCGTCGAAGGTGAATGGTTGACCGGTGGCCTGATGCACGGCCTGCCAATGCTCAAGGATATAGCGCCGGGTGTTGGGTTCCAGGGCCGCACCACTCCCCGTGCGCAAGCCGCCCACCACCAGATGCAATTCAACGCCGGCAGCCTGCGCCTGCTCTGCCAGGGCCTGGGCCACGGGCGCGAAGCCCCAGCACCATGAACACATCGGGTCCATCACATAGAGCAGGCGGGCAGACATGGCTCAGGCCTCGGTGGATGATTGCTTGTAGTTGAAACCAATCGGGTGCGGCATGTTGCGAGCCTTGGCCAATTCGATCTGTTTCTGCCGGTCGACGGCACTGCGGCGAGTCTTTTCGCTCAGCGTGTCCCTGCAATGGGGGCAACTGATACCCGGCACATAGTGCTCGGACGCGCGCTCTTCGACGCTCACCGGAGTACGGCAGGCATGACATTGATCGTAGTCGCCTTCGCTCAGGTCGTGGCGCACGGTGACCCGGTTATCGAAAACAAAACAGTCGCCCTGCCATTTGCTCTCTTGCTGCGGCACTTCCTCAAGGTACTTGAGAATGCCGCCCTTGAGATGGAAGACCTCTTCGAACCCCTCGCCGAGCATGTAGCTCGAGGCTTTTTCGCAACGGATACCGCCGGTGCAGAACATCGCCACTTTCTTGTGCTTGCTTGGGTCGAAGTGGGCTTTGATGTAGTCCGGGAACTCGCGAAAACTGGTGGTTTTCGGGTCGATCGCACCTTCGAAGGTACCGATGGACACCTCGTAGTCGTTACGGGTATCGATCAACAGCACTTCCGGGTCGTTGATCAGGGCATTCCAGTCCTGCGGCTCGACATAGGTCCCGACCTTCTTGTTGGGGTCGACACCAGGTACGCCCAGGGTGACGATCTCTTTCTTCAGCTTGACCTTGGTGCGGTAGAACGGCTGATCGTCGCAGTACGACTCTTTGTGATCGATGTCGAGCATGCGCGGGTCGTTCTTCAGCCAGGCCAGCAGCCCATCGATGCCTTCTCGGCTGCCGGATACCGTGCCGTTGATGCCTTCTTCGGCGATCAGCAAGGTACCTTTGATGCCGTTGTCGAGCATCGCCTGCAACAGCGGTTCGCGCAGGTTTACGTAATCTTCGAGGGTGACGAACTTATACAGTGCCGCCACGACAATCGGTTGTGTCATGGGTAATCTCCAGGTGGCTACCCTCGCAAAGGGTGAACCGGATGCAAAAAAAACGCGCCGGCTTGAGCGGCGCGTTGCGGATTCTAACAAAAAAACCGCGGTTAATGCTTACTGCCACCAGCGCAGGTCGGCGAGGCCGGGGCTACACCGATCTTCGACCACTCCTCAGGCGTGTAAGTGTGCAACGCCAACGCATGGAACTGGCCCATCAGCTCACCTAGAGTGGCGTAGACCTTCTGGTGGCGCTTGACGCTGTTGAGGCCGGCAAACTGCTCGCTGACCAGCACCGCTTTATAGTGGGTTTCCTGGCCACGGCTGTGCATGTGGCTTTCATCCAGCACTTGCAGGTGCTCGGGCTGCAATGCACCCAGCGCCGATTCGATACGTTGTTGCATGGTCATTGCGGGCTCCGCTTACTTCTTCTTCGCAGGTGCTGCTTTTGGCTCGAGTTCGGCCGTCATGTCAGCCAGCAGTTTGTTCACCACCGGTACTGCGCTTTCCAGCTTGGCCTGGGTCATCTGCGCCGATTGCTGGGTTAGCTGAGGCATTTTTTCCAGGACTTTCTTGCCCAGTGGCGACTGATAGAACGCCACCAGGTCCTTGAGCTCGGATTCGCTGAAGTTGCTGGTGTAGAGCTTGACCATGTCCGGCTTCAACTTGTTCCAGCCAATGGCCTGGTCCAGGGCGGCGTTGGCCTTGGCCTGGTAGGTTTCCAGCAGGGCACGCTTGGATTCCGGGGCTTTGGTCTGCTCGAAACGCTGGGCGAACATTTGCTGAACTTGCATGTACACCGGAGTACCGAGCTTGTCCGCATGGGCCAGGGTCAGGAAGGACTCGGCACTGGCGTTGTGGCTGGCGGTATCGGCAAGAACTTGGCCGCTGGCACAGACCAGAACAACCGCGGTACAGATGGCACGAAAACGGGTCATCGAGTTTCCTTTTCTAGCAGGCGAGGTAAAACCCCAAGGGCGACCATTCTGCGCCTATTAATCCGCGTCCCTCAACCCCACACCCGGACACCCTTGGGTTTTGCTCAAGTACAGGACGGAAAAACACCTTTCAGGGAACCCGAGCCACGGATCACGGCCTAAACTGGCCAGTCAGACTTGGAGGATTGCCACGATGAATCGAATCGAAACTGACAGCCTGGGCCAGGTTGAAGTCCCTGAAGAGGCCTACTGGGGTGCACAAACCCAACGCTCTCTGGTCAATTTCGCCATCGGCAATGAACGCATGCCACTGTCGGTGCTACATGCCCTGGCGCTGATCAAGAAAGCCGCCGCCCGGGTCAACGACCGCAATGGCGACGTACCCGCCGACATCGCCCGCCTGATCGAGCAGGCCGCCGACGAAGTACTGGCAGGCCAGCATGACGGCCAGTTCCCCCTGGTGGTGTGGCAGACCGGCAGCGGCACCCAGAGCAACATGAACGTCAATGAAGTACTCGCCGGGCGCGCCAACGAGTTGGCGGGCAACCCCCGGGGCGGCAAGGCGCCGGTGCACCCCAACGATCACGTCAACCGCTCGCAAAGCTCCAACGACTGCTTCCCTACCGCCATGCACATCGCCGCAGCCCAGGCGGTGCAGTTCCAGCTGTTGCCGGCGATCATCGAGCTGTCCGGCGGCCTGTCCGAATTGGCGGCCCGGCACATGAAGCTGGTGAAGACCGGGCGTACCCACATGATGGATGCCACGCCCATCACCTTTGGCCAGGAAGTCTCCGCCTTCATCGCCCAGTTGGGCTACGCCGAGCGGGCCATCCGCAGCGCCTTGCCCGCAGTCTGCGAGCTGGCACAAGGCGGTACCGCCGTGGGCACCGGGCTCAATTCGCCACACGGCTTCGGTGAAGCCGTTGCCGCCGAACTGGCAGCGCTCTCAGGCTTGCCCTTCGTCACCGCGCCCAACAAATTCGCCGCCCTCGCCGGTCACGAGCCACTGACCACGCTCTCCGGCGCACTGAAAACCCTCGCCGTGGGCCTGATGAAAATCGCCAACGACCTGCGCCTGCTGGGTTCGGGGCCGCGAGCCGGCCTGGCAGAAGTCAAGCTGCCGGCCAACGAGCCAGGCAGCTCAATCATGCCCGGCAAGGTCAACCCGACCCAGTGCGAAGCCTTGTCGATGCTGGCTTGCCAGGTCATGGGCAACGACGTAGCAATTGGTTTTGCCGCCAGCCAGGGCCATCTGCAGTTGAATGTGTTCAAGCCGGTGATCATTCACAACCTGCTGCAGTCGATCCGCCTGCTGGCCGATGGTTGCCGCAACTTCCAGGAGCATTGCATCGCCGGACTGGAGCCCGATCCTGTGCAAATGGCCGAGCACCTGGAGCGGGGACTGATGCTGGTAACGGCACTCAACACCCATATTGGCTATGACAAAGCCGCCGAGATTGCCAAGAAAGCCTATGCCGAGAACCTGACCCTGCGGGAAGCGGCGCTGGAGCTGGGCTACCTGACCGATGAACAGTTCGATGCCTGGGTCCGACCGGAAAACATGCTGGAGGCAGGAAAACAGAGCTAAGACGGCAACTCATCTACTGATGATCCAGCACCTGGCAAAGCTCCACCGGCCTGCAGGCGCTGGCTTGCCAGCGAAGCTCAGCCCACGCTAATACGCTGACGTCGAGCCCTGAGGCCGGCCATCAACGACGGCCCCAGCGCCGTCAGCGCCGAACCCAATACCACCAGCAGCGCCCCGCCATAACCCAGCCCATTGATCTCTTCAGCTTGTACATACTCTGGCCAGAGCCAGGCAGCCCAGGCCACTGCGGCAAAAGTCACCAGAGGGGTGATTGCCAGGGTCGCACTGACTCGTGACGCCTCCCAATGGGCCAGGGCCTCGGCAAAGGCGCCATAGGCGATCAAGGTATTCAGGCAGCAAGCCAGCAACAGCCAGCCCTGCAAGGGACTCAGTTCCAAGGCTTCCAGTGGATGGACCCACGGGGTGAGCAGCAGTGCACAGAACAGGTAGATCACCATCATCACCTGCAGCGAGTTCCATACACTCAGCAGTTGTTTCTGCCCCAGAGCATAAAAGGTCCAGACCGCAGAGGCGGCCAGGATGGTCAACACCCCGGCGGTGTAATCACTGAGTGAAGTCAGTAATTCGGTCAGGCGCTGATTGAAGAACAATCCGAAACCGACCAGCAACACCAACAGTCCCAGGCCCTGCCCCAGGCTGAATCGCTCCTTGAATACAAACACACTGGCGATCAGCAGCAGGATCGGGCCCATCTGCACCACCAGTTGCGCAGTACCCGGGCTCAGCAGGTTCAGGCCCATCAGGTACAACACGTAGTTGCCCACCAAGCCACAGACCGCGATCGGCACCAGCCAGGCGCCCTGTGGACCAAGCAAGCGCCAGCGCGGTAGGCGCCCCACCGCCGTGAGGTAGAGCAGCAGGCAACCGCCGGACACCAGCAAGCGAAACCAAGTCACGGTGACCGGGTCCATCACCAGCAGCACTTGCTTGAGCTTGATCGGCAGGATGCCCCACAACAGTGCAGTCAGTAAGGCGAGGAACAGGCCATAAACCCAGCGACCGGATGAAACGTGCATGCGAACCCCACAAAGCCCTACCAGCGAGACTCACATTCTAGGCCCCGGCCTGAGGCCAACACAGAGACAGTTGGCGACGAAGCGCAATCAGGATTGTGCAGGTCGCAAAACGCAAACCGGCCCCGTCCGGGGCCGGCTCAGCCGCACAGTTCCACGAACCTAGCGCACCGCCTCAAACAATCCTGTCGCGCCCATGCCTCCGCCCACACACATGGTGACAATGCCGTAACGCAGATTGCGCCGCTGTAACTCACGCACCAGATGCCCTACCTGGCGTGATCCGGTCATGCCAAACGGGTGACCAATGGAGATCGAGCCACCATTGACGTTGTACTTGGCGTTATCTATCTCGAGCCGGTCACGGGCGTACAAGCACTGGGAAGCAAAGGCTTCGTTGAGTTCCCAGAGGTCGATGTCATCCACCCTCAGGCCCTTGGCCTGGAGCAACTTGGGCACCGAGAACACCGGGCCGATGCCCATCTCGTCCGGCTCGCAACCGGCCACGGTAAAACCGCGAAAAAACGCCTTGGGCTTAAGCCCCAGGGCCAGCGCCCGCTCCAGGCTCATCACCAGGGTCATCGAAGCGCCGTCGGACAGCTGCGAGGAGTTGCCCGCCGTAACCGAACCGTCGTCGGCAAACACCGGCTTCAGGGCTGCGAGGTTATCCAGGGTGGTATCGGGGCGGTTGCAGTCATCACGATCCACCACGCCATCCAGTATCTGCACCTGGCCGCTCTGCTTGTCCTCGACCTTGTACTTGACCGTCATCGGCACGATCTCGTCATTGAACAGGCCGGCAGCCTGGGCTTGGGCAGTACGCTGCTGGCTTTGCAGGGAATACCGGTCCTGAGCCTCGCGGCTGACCCCATAACGCCGAGCGACGACCTCGGCGGTCTGCCCCATGGGGAAGTAGATGCCCGGCACCTGCTCCTTGAGCAGCGGGTTGATCAGGTTGTCGGTATTGACGCTCTTCATGGTCAGGCTGATGGACTCGACCCCACCGGCGACGATGATGTCGCTGCAGCCAGAAGCAATCTGGTTGGCGGCAATGGCGATCGCCTGCAGGCCCGAGGAACAGAAGCGGTTGAGAGTCATGCCCGCGGTGCCGGTGCCCAGTGCCGAGAGCACCGCTACGTTGCGACCGATATTGAAACCCTGGGCGCCCTCATTGGACCCGGCGCCGACGATGCAGTCCTCGACACTGGCCGGGTCAATGCCATTGCGGCTCAGCAGCGCATTGACGCAGTGAGCGGCCATGTCATCCGGGCGGGTCTGATTGAACTTGCCCCGAAAGGACTTGGCCAGGCCAGTCCGTACGCTGTCGACGATCACCACTTCACGCATGACGCACCTCATTGTTGTTGTCGGCTGGAAGGAGCATCGAGCATAAATGCCCTTGCTCGCAGACCGCGACAATCATTCACTCGGCATATGCGTGACCATCGGCCTACTTCTTATCTTTTTTATCGTGCTTGTCGGAACGTTCGAACGCCGCCTCCAAGGCCCGGTTGATGGTGCGCAGGACCTTGACCCGGGCCCAGCGCTTGTCATTGGCCTCTACCAGGGTCCAGGGCGAGACTTCGGTGCTGGTGCGATCCACCATGTCACCGACGGCAGCCCGGTAGTCGTCCCACTTGTCGCGGTTGCGCCAATCGTCCTCGGTGATCTTGAAGCGCTTGAAGGGAATGGCCTCCCGGGCCTGGAAGCGCTCCAACTGCGTATCCTTGTCGATGGCCAACCAGAACTTCAGCACGATCACCCGGGCGTCGGCCAATTGCTCTTCGAAGTCGTTGATCTCGCTATAGGCCCGCAGCCAGTCAGCTGGCTGGCAAAACCCCTCGATCCGCTCCACCAACACCCGGCCGTACCAGGACCGGTCGAAGATGGTGAACTTGCCCCGCGCCGGAATATGCCGCCAGAAGCGCCAGAGATAAGGTTGCGCACGCTCTTCTTCAGTGGGCGCGGCGATCGGCACGATGCTGTACTGACGCGGGTCCAGCGCCGCGGCGACCCGGCGGATGGCGCCGCCCTTGCCGGCCGCGTCATTGCCTTCGAAGACCGCCACCAAGGCGTGCTTGCGCATGCGCTTGTCCCGCAGCAAGCCAGCCAGGCGCGCCTGCTCGGTGATCAGTTGTTCCTCGTAGTCGTCCTTGTCCAGGTGCTGGGTCATGTCCAGGCTGTCCAGCAGGCTGCGCTGGTCGACTGCCGCCGTCAGCGGCGCTGCATTGACCTGGGCGGGCCTCAACGGTTGGCGGTTCAGGGCATTTTGCAGCCCCTCCAGCAAAATCCGTCCCACGGTGAGGCTACGATAATACGGGTCAACCCCCTCGATCACATGCCAGGGGGCGTAGTCGCGGCTGGTGCGGCGCAGCACGCGCTCGCCGTACTTGACGAACTTGTCGTAGGTTTCCGACTGCTGCCAGTCCAGCGGGCTGATGCGCCAACTGTGCAGCGGGTCATCTTGCAGGGCCTTGAGACGGGCCTTCATCTGTTTCTTGGACAGGTGAAACCAGAACTTGAAGATCAGTGCTCCTTCATCACAGAGCATCTTTTCCAGGCGCTCGGCGCCATTGATCGCCTGATCCAGCCGCGGGTCCTTGATCTCGCCATGCACCCGGCTCTGGAGCATCTGGCTGTACCAGTTGCCGAAAAACACCCCCATGCGGCCTTTGGCCGGAAGCATCCGCCAGTAGCGCCAGGCCGGTGGTCGCGACAGCTCCTCATCGGTCTGCTGGTCAAAGGTGCGCACTTCGATCAGTCGCGGGTCCATCCACTCGTTGAGCAGTTTGACTGTCTCGCCCTTGCCCGCTCCCTCGATACCGTTGATCAGCACAATCACTGGAAACGTCGCTTTCTGACGCAGCTCGAATTGCGCTTCGAGCAGCGCCTCGCGCAAGGCTGGCACTTCGGCGTCGTAGGTTTCTTTGTCGATGGCGTGACCGATTTCAGCGGATTCGAACATGGGTGGCTTCCTTCCAAGAATTTCCCAAGACTAGCGGATCGACCTCCACCTAGGAAAACAAATCCCCAACCGATGTCGGCTTGCTATGGATCAAGCATCAGCATGGCGATCGGCTAGAATGGCCGCCTTGTGGTTGACGAGCCGAACATGACACCTGAACTGCCCCACGCCCAGCTCGACTGGGACGACCAAGGACGCCCGCGTTCGCGGGTCTTCGATGACGTGTATTTTTCCAGTGAGTCGGGCCTGGATGAAACCCGCCATGTGTTCATCGAACAGAACCGCCTGCGGGAGCGTTTTGCTGCGCTGCCAGCCGGCGGGCGCTTTGTCATCGGTGAAACCGGCTTCGGCACCGGGCTGAACTTTCTCTGCGCCTGGCAGTTGTTCCAGCAACAGGCGCCCGCCGATGCACGCCTGCATTTCGTCAGTGTCGAAAAGTACCCACTGAGTCACGCCGACCTACAGCGTGCCCTGGCGCTGTGGCCGGAACTGACGGCGCAGGTGCAAGACTTGCTCAAACACTACGTGGCCGTACACGGCGGTTTTCAGCGCATCACCCTGGAAGGCGGCCGGGTCACCCTGACGTTGCTGATCGGCGACGCACTGGAGCAGTTGCCGCAACTGGATGCGCAGATCGATGCCTGGTTTCTCGACGGCTTTGCCCCAGCGAAAAACCCTGACATGTGGACCCCAGAACTGTTCGCCGAGCTGGCGCGCCTGGCCGCGCCGGGTTCCACCATCAGCACCTTCACCAGCACCGGCTGGGTGCGCCGCCTGTTGAACGCGGCGGGCTTCAAGATGAAGCGCACCCCAGGTATCGGTCATAAGTGGGAAGTGCTGCGAGGTGAGTTTCTCGGCTGGCCCGAAGAGGCCCCGACCCCGGCCAGGGTCAAGCCCTGGTTTGCCCGCCCGGCGCTGCAGGCAAAAACTGCCCTGGTGATCGGCGGCGGGCTGGCCGGTTGCGCCAGCGCTGCAAGCCTGGCGGCTCGCGGTTGGCAGGTGCAATTGCTGGAACGTCACTCGCAACTGGCCGAGGAAGCCTCGGGCAATCCTCAGGGCGTGCTCTACCTCAAGCTCTCGGCCCACGGCACCGCGCTGTCGCAGATGATCCTCAGCGGCTTTGGCTACACCCGCCGCCAGTTGGAGCATCTGCAGCGCGGTGTGGATTGGGACGGTTGCGGCGTGCTGCAACTGGCGTTCAATACCAAGGAGGCCGAACGCCAGGCGCAGTTGGCCGAGGCCTTCCCTGCCGACTTGTTGCATGTGCTGGATCAACCCGCGGCCCAGGCCCGGGCGGGCATCGGCCTGGAGCACGGCGGCCTGTTCTATCCCGAAGGTGGCTGGGTGCATCCGCCGGCCCTGTGCCAATGGCAGGCCAGCCATCCACAGATCCGGGTCCTGGCGCACCGGAACGTGCTGGAGTTGCGCCGAGTCGAGCAACAGTGGCAAGCCTGGGATGGCGAGCAGATGCTGGCCTGTGCGGCAGTGGTGATCCTCGCCGGTGCCGCCGAGATCAAGCGCTTCCCGGCCAGTGCCGAGCTGCCCCTCAAACGCATTCGCGGGCAGATCACTCGCCTGCCACAGACAGAGCAAAGCCAGAGTCTGGCGACAGTGGTCTGCGCCGAAGGTTATGTCGCCCCGCCGCGACTGGGAGAACACACCCTGGGTGCCAGTTTTGACTTCAAGAGCGAAGACCTGACCCCCACCGCAGCTGAACACGCCGGAAACCTGGAGATGCTGCGGGAAATCTCCAACGACCTGCTCCAGCGGCTGAACGCCGAGCACCTGCCCCTGGAACAGCTGCAAGGTCGTGCGGCCTTTCGCTGTACCAGCCCGGACTACCTGCCCATCGTCGGCCCCCTGGCCGATCAGGCAGCGTTCGCCGAGACCTACGCCGCCTTGGGCAAAGATGCGCGCCAGGTACCGGACCAGCCCTGCCCCTGGCTCGATGGCCTGTACATCAACAGTGGCCACGGCTCTCGCGGACTGATCACCGCCCCCTTGTCCGGCGAGCTGTTGGCCGCCTGGCTGGAAAACGAACCCCTGCCGCTGCCCAGGAGCGTGGCCGAAGCCTGCCATCCGAACCGCTTTGCCCTGCGCCGGCTGATTCGCGGCAAGGCTTGATCCAGAGCGGCGGCGTTCAGCCTTGAATGCCGCCGATGGTCGCCCGAGAAGCTGACAAACCAAGCCTCTGATGCCGGCACCGCACGCCGATTTATAACCTGTCGATTTAAAAGACCCGAGTCATGCACAGGTCAGTTTCCAGGTAGCCACCATTTTGACGGCGCAGCGGAGCAGCCAGAACATGTGTTCATCGAAGCCAACGAGCGTGCCGTGAAGGACAACGGCCGCCTGACCCTGGCCCCAGTGGGCTGCTGGCCTTCGGTTGCGACGCCACCCACGGCTACGAACGCACCCACATCGACAGCCTGGCGACACTCGGTCGCTTGCTCGGCGCCTAGATCCTCAGCCCAGCGATGCGCAGCCAGCCCAGGGTTCCCTGGACCGTTTCAGCCATCAACTGGAGCACGATGCACCGATGGAAAGCGACACCCGAGCGCCCTCGGTAGACAGCCTGCTGGGGCACAAATCCTGAACCTCGGCTCGGGGTTTGTGCACGTCGTGGCTGGCGGCACAGCCCCGGGCGCAGTAGCATCCTGGATTGTTTGCCGGAGGCCCCCATGCTGATTCCCCACGACCAACTTGAAGTCGACACCCTGACCCGCCTGATCGAAGACTTCGTCACCCGCGAGGGCACCGACAACGGTGACGAAACCCCGCTGGAAACCCGGGTCCTGAGGGTCCGTCAGGCCCTGAGCAAGGGGCAGGCGGTGATCGTTTTCGATCCGGACAGCGAGCAGTGCCAACTGATGCTCAAGCACGACGTGCCCAAGGAGTTGTTCGACTGATCCGCCACCCGGCTCAGGCGCCTGGGCCGGGATGCTCAACCATTGGAAAAGCGCGGGCCAAACAGAATCACACTGGCCCCGATCACACACAGCAACAGCCCCAGCCAATCCGAGCCCAGGGGCCGTACCCGCTCCACCACCGCCAGCCAGCCAATAGACGCAACGATGTAGATGCCTCCGTAGGCGGCATAGGCGCGCCCGGCATATGTAGCTTCGACTTTGGTCAGCAACAGGGCGAACAGGGTCAGGCTGATCAGCGCGGGAGCAACCCACAGGGCACTCTTGCCCTGGCGCAACCACATCCAGAAAGCAAAACAGCCGGCGATTTCAAACAGCGCGGCGAGAAAGAACCACAGGTAATTGAGCATGCAAGGTCTCGTCAGGATTGCCAGATGCGGCAACCCTAACCACGCCTTGATTAGCGAGCAAGTCTAACCGGCGACAGGTTTGGCCTTGGCGCGCATCTTGTCGGCCATCAAGGTCATTTCATCGTACAGAGCCTGAGGGTTTTTCTGCTTCAGGGCCCAGGCCATGCGCCCCTGCTCGTGGGGCAGGATCATGAACTGGCCGGCATTGACCTGGGCATGGATGTAATCGGCAATCTCGGCGGCGGTAATCGGCGAGCTCTCCAGCAGCTTGCCCACCTGGGCCTTCATCGCTGGGGTCGGCCCGCGAAAAGAGTCCAGCAGATTGGTCTGGAAGAATGACGGACAAACCACATGCACACCGATTTCCTGTTGCGCCAGCTCGATCAGCAGACTCTCGGAAAGCGCCACCACTCCGGCCTTGGCCACGTTGTAGTTGCTCATGGCCGGGCCCTGCATCAAGGCGGCCATGGAGGCAATGTTGATGATCTTGCCCTTGCTCTGCTCCAGCAGCGGCAGGAAAGCCTTGCAGCCCTTGACCACGCCCATCAGGTTGATTGCGATCTGCCAGTCCCAGTCCTCCAGGGACAATTCACTGAAGAACCCACCCGACGCCACGCCCGCATTGTTGACGATGATATCGATGCCGCCGAACTTGACCTCGCAGGCCTGGGCAAACGCCGTCAACTGGCTGTAATCGCGTACATCGCAACGCTGCACAAAACCGTCACCACCTGCCGCGCGCACCAATTTCAAGGTTTCCTGCAGTCCAGCCTCGCTGACATCGGACAAGGCCAGCCGCCAGCCTTCGCGAGCCCAGCGCAAAGCGATTTCGCGACCCAGGCCGGAGCCGGCGCCAGTGATCATCATGCGATTTTGCATAAGAGTTGCCTTGTTGTTCCGGGGAAGATGAGCCGCAGTGTAGCGAAGGGCCCTGCGCCACCCACGTACCATCAGAGTGCTGAATGCCCGAGGCAAACCGCTGCCTGGGTGAGCACTGGCGCGCCAACGAAGGGCAACGTTGCCCAACCGAAAGGAAATAATCCCGTAAGCGGAACGCTTTAAAAAAACTTGGAATTTTTACGCTAGGCGCCGAGTCGGATTTATTAAGCGCTTGGGCTTTCTCGATAAAGCCAAGTTGTCCTTGAACAACTGCGTTGTTCAACTCTATTCAAATAAGGAAACCACCATGGGCACCATTCTGATCGTGATTCTGATTTTGCTGCTGATTGGCGGCCTGCCGGTTTTCCCACACTCCAGAAGCTGGGGTTATGGCCCTTCGGGGATTATTGGCGTGGTCTTGGTGGTGCTTTTGGTGCTGTTGTTGCTTGGCAGAATCTAAATGGCTTGATACAGCCACTAGGGTGAATACAGGCCGCTTTCAATTGCACAACTCCAGCGGCCTATTCATAAATTAAAGTAACGATGGCATTGGCCTTGACATACCCCCCCGTTACCAACGCATCCGTTTGCACGTAGCGAGCGGTCAGAGGAATGGCGACCCGCTCTTCGTCCTGATTGGAGGGCACCGCAGTGAGGTTGCTACGGACCCCGAGCGGCTGCAGGACGCTGCTGCTGGTGTCGCCTTTGAACAACTGAATGCCCACACCCGTTGCCATATCGGCGCCTGTGCCGTTGAGCAAAATATCGGACTGCCGGTGTGGACTATCGATGAGATAAGCGACCTTCACCCCCTTGTCGCACTTGAGATCAATCAAGAAGGCCTTGGCACCCGAAGCACTGCCAATCTGGTTGAACGACTGCTGTCTGGCCGTGGGCAACAAGATGTTGTCTACAGGCCTGTCGGGACGGCAGCCAATGTTTTTTTGCGTGAGGGTAAAGTTACTGAGATTGATCAGGTTGCTTCTGAAGTCGGAGTACCAGACCTCCATTTTCAGGTTTTTCGTACTACCGGAGGTGATGGGTCCGGTTTTTATCAGCTCAAAGGTGAAATGGTGGGGAACATCAAACTTCTTGTTGAACTCGAAACCACGACTTAGCGGCTCGATTCTTCTCCTGCCGATATAGGTCCCTTCTGGGGACTTGGCCTCCGGAGGGCTAAACCAAAACACCCGGACGCCGACACCAGGAATACCGGTTGAAAATACATTGTTACCGGTGTCCGCGCCCGCGCCCATCAACTCCATGCTCATATTGAAAGACGTGATGGATCCGCACGTGACAATGACGCTCCCCCTGTTGATCTCCTCCTTGAAAATAGTGGTGCCTATAGGAGCATCACGGGGTATCGAGCGCTCCAAGAGCGTGTAAGGGGTTTCCTGAGCTGTTCCACTGCAGATTGCCGCCCAAGCTGTACCTTGCCATAGGGAACAAGCGCTCAACAGCGCAGCAGGCAATACCACTGCTCGTCCCAACCGAGTCATAAACTGCCTCTCTGCCCCATATTGCGCACAGGGTTATCAGGTTTATAGGTGGCGCTATGACACAACGCCGGGTTTGACCCACTAATCATGCTTATCTAAAAGCTCACCATCACGATGACCTAGGGCTCTGCTATCGTCCCTGCCGAAACGGTTATTGCCTTAGCGCCTCCCTCTGTACAGACACCTGACAAGCCAACTTCAACGGCTGGTGGTAGTCCTCTGTGCTGGAGATTCCAGCATCAATGCTGTAGGGCGCGATACAACTCTGCCTCTTCTCTTGCCCCCATCGGACCAACAACTGCCCCGTCCCCTCTAGCCCCCGCACAAAGGCCCGACCACTCTGCCCGACCTGAGTCAATGTCTCGCCAGTAGCAGTGAGGACTTGTGACCCCAAAGGGATACTCTCGCTATCGTCACGTACCAGCTTGAGTAGGATTGGCCGTCCAACTACTGTCGGATAACGCAGCATGACCACGGCTCCTGCCCGAGGAGCCACTTGTTGCGAGGTCATCTCCAGTTCCACATCTCTCGAAGTGCCCTTTGGATCCAGGACCACTTCGTTACGACGATAAGGCGTCAGTCCGGCGACCACCGCGTAGCCGTTATCGGCGACTCGCGCATTGGTACTGCTGAGCACCTGGGCGCCTTCGGCACCCGTCGCTTCGAGCACCGCGATGGTTTCACCCTGGTTCGCCGTGGCGTTCAGCCCGCCTGGATGCGCCACCAACGTGCCCTGCATGCCGAGGTTGGCCTGACGATAGTTTTCCCCGCGGCGGGCCCCGAGGTTATAGCTGGCATGGGCTGCGTCATAACGCAGGTTGCCGCCGTAGTTGTTGCTGCTCTGCCCCCCGTAGCTATCACGGGAGCCATACAGGCTGTAGCCAAGCTCGCCCTGGTCACCGGCACTGCCACTCAGGGAGTTGTTGATGCCGTAGTTGCGATTACCGTCGTAGCGGATCGACGAACTCAGGTAAGGCGAGTACCGGGTACGCCCCAGGGGCACGCTGAAGCTCAGCAGGTATTGATTATCCATGCGCCCGCTGCCACTGCGGGTACGACTGGCGCTGAGGTTGAAACTGCCCCAGTTGAAACCGTTGGAATAGCCCACTTGATAGGTGATGTCGCTGCCCTGATCGCGGTTCCAGTAGTTCTGTGCCATACCGGAAAAAGCGAGGTAGCCAAGACGCTCACCCAGGGGTTGGTTGAGGTTCAATTGCACCCGGCTGCGTTGCTTGAACAGGTGGCTGGGTGTCTCGGTGCTGCGCAGGCGGGCAAACTCACCGAAGTTCAGATAGCCCTCGCTGGAAAACCGGTAGGCCGCCACGCTGAAGTTGGTGGAAGTGGTTTCAATGAGCTTGTTGTAAGTCACCCGCAGGCTTTGTCCGCTCATCTGCGCCTGACTGTCAGGCAGCGAATCGTTCAAGCCCGATGCCTGGGAATGAGTCACGTCAGCGGCCACAGCCCCCAGCGCAGTGCTCAAGGCGACGCCTCCCAACAAGGCTCGATAATCCTGCGCAACAATCCCGCCGCCATAACCTGTCAACAGGTTGGACAGACCGCGCTGATAACTGCCCTGAAGGAAGGTCGGAGGCGTGTCGAGACTCTGATCGCGATAGCGCCCGGCACTGAGGCTGAAACGCGAACTGTCGGGGCGCAGCAACTGCGCCACTGACGCGTAAGGCACGATAAAGCTCTTGGTCCGACCATCGGCCTCGGTGATGGTGACGTTGAGGTCACCGGCATAGCCGGAGTGGTACAGGTCATCGATCGCAAATGGGCCAGGGGGCACCGTGGTTTCGTAGAGCAGGCTTTCACCCTGACGCACACTGACCTTGGCCGTAGTATCTGCAACGCCGCGCACCACAGGGGCAAAACCGCGCATGGAATCGGGCAGCATTCGCTCATCACTGCTCAACTGCACACCGGTGTAGGGCATGCTGTCGAAGAAGTTGCCGGGGGTGTAGAACTCCCCCAGGGTCAACTGCGCCTGGAGTGCCGTCATGTCCCGCTGTACATAGCTGCTCAGCGCGCTGTAATGGCTGCGTCGGCCGCTGGCGGACGAATCGTTGTAGGTGTAGGAACCGTTGTGCCGCAGGCGCCAATCCCCCAGATTGATTCCTCCATTGAGACTGCTATAGAACTGTCGACTGGTCTGTCCACTGGAACGGTTGTCGTTCAAATTGCTGCTGTAACCGAGAAAAGCGGCATCGACCCCTGAGTCCCAGTCCTTGGGTGATACATAACCACGCTTGGTCTGGCTCAAGTACAGCTGGGAAATGGACAGATCAACCCGCAGCGCCGACATATCCACATCGAAACGGCTATGGGCTGGCAGATCATCAGGGCCCAGACATTCAGAGGAGAAGGCGCGCGCCGCTTGCTCCAAGGGCAGCCTGGAAAAATCCAACCCCAACTGTTCCAGTACGCCTGGCGGCAGGCAGGGCTGTACCTTCAAACCGTCAGTGGAGGTCCTGAACAAGATCTCCTGACGCCCCACCCAGTTCTGGTTCAGGTAAAGGTCAAGCCGGTAAGTGCCCGGTGTCAGGGGGTTGCCGCGCTCAAACTGCGACAGGTCCACAGACTGTCCCCGACTATTGTCAAAGAACGCAGGATTGAACTGGATCAGTTCCTCTGCCTCACTGACTGCACTCAGCAGTCCAGACAACAGTGTTGCACCTCCGAAAATGACTTCCGCACGCAGAGCAAAACGGCCGCACCTCATACGCAAGAGGCGGCTAAGCGATAAAAACGGTGGGGGTGACAAAGTGCTCACTACACCTTTCCAGACGTTAGGCACCATGCGTCAGAGCTGACGAAATCACGGCTGCCGTAGTAGCGCGAAGAAGGTTGACCAATACAGAACAAAACGCCCGGAATGCCTCCTAGGGCTCAAGCGAGGTTTCGCGACGAACCGCAGTTCCGTAGTCGTTAATCCACTCGTAAACCACGCTGCCCTGCCCCCCAGGGGGAGACGGTGCTTGCCCTAGCGTGAAGTCAGCAGAGGATTTCGGTGCCAGCATCCGGCTTTGCGCACTCAGACTTGGGCCACTCTTGAGCTTCACATCCACCGAATTGAAGGAAACGTGAAAGGCCGAGTCATTGCGTACCCTCAGTACGGTCTCAGCACCTGACTTGACCAAGCTCCAACGGAGTTTTTCCGCCGCGTCCATGACACTTCCCGACAGTTGCGCGGGACGGAAAAACAACTTCAAACGAGTACGAAACGCCAATTGCATGTGGTTGCTGACCGGCCCGGAAGCCAATGGCGGAACGTCCAGCAGGTTGAGCCAGTACACCGACTCGCGATCCTGTGGGACACCCGATTGAGGGATGTAGGCGATGCGCAGGGTCTGCCCCTTTCCCTGGTTGATACGGGCCATTGGCGGCATGACCACAAACGGCACGTCCACATCATCAGGCTTGGAATCCGGATTGCCTTCGTCGATCCAGACTTGCACCAAGGCGGGTTGCCCACCCTTATTGCTGAGTCCAAGACTGACTTCACGCTCCTGAGCCGGATAGATGATCCGCGTTCCACTCACTACCACGTTGGCTTGCGCCATCGGGGGCAGCAACGCAAGGGAACAGCAGAAACACAGCAGAAACGAAAAACGGCGGGGCATGGCTCTCATCACTCGTTACGTGGAGCCCCGAAACCTAAGCCCCGGGACGTCCTTGCTCACTCAAAAACCATGTCCAGTACAACGCTTGCAGCAACTGGACCACCGGTGGTGTTATCAGCACCGGCTAGGTACTGGGCGTAGAAATTCAGCGTCGCGTCCTTACTGCCCTTATCAACATTCACTTTCTGAATATCGTCAGGAGTGATGGTATTCAGGTTGAGAGCCTGCTGCTGGCTGTTGAGCAATTGCACCTGAACGTTTGAAGCGGTTTCCACGCCAGAGTAGGTGTTGATCAAAGCACCGCTCAGAGCATCCACTTTGGTCAAGTCGGGCTTGAACCAGACTCCCACCGTACTGCCGGAGCAACCGGTGAACTTGAGCTTGAAGGGGGTCAATCCCGCAACAGTGCCCTTTTCAGCCAGCACGCTTGAGCCGACAGGGGGCAGATCAACCTTATGAACGTAGGTACCACTTGCGGTGTTTTCGACGGAGCAGGTTTCGGTGCTGATAAACCCCGTAAACTCCAACCTCACGTCGACGCCATCAGCCCAAGCACTCCCCGCCGCCATCAAAAGGCCGGAAGCCATACCCGCCGCCACAAATAGTTTTTTCACTAATCTCCTCCGTTACCAATCTTCGTGGCGCATTGCCGATCGCACCATTCAAGAACCGATGCTGCGAGCCTGATCTAGAGCGTTATCCGTATCTGTCTGGGCCGAAGCGGGAGGGATCATTACAGTCTGTTGGAATGGCCGATATGAGATGAATCCTAAAACCCGAGAAACTTCCCGTATCCGACCAAGAAATCGACTTTTCATGTAGGAATTCTTCCTAACAAACACAAGGAAATCCTTAAAACAGGAAAGATGATCTCTTTATAAAATCGACGCGGAATCCGTGGACAAAGCAACTCTGCGAACACTGCTTGATTCGATGCAAAAAAAAACACCCCTCATTGAGGGGTGTTCGATGTGCAGCGAGTCGAGCCCTGTCAACCCGCCAGCCCTCTACAGGGATTGGCGGGAGACGCGCGGATCAATCCGGTTTGCCGTTGACCACTCCGGCGGTGTTGTCGATCAGGCTCTTGGTCGCAGTCTGCAGGAAAGACTCCAGCTTCTGCTTGAGTTGTGCCTCATCCGCGGAGTCGGGAATCAGTTCGCCAGACGGCGCCGAGCCCAGTTCGTACTTGTACAGCCTTGGCGGCATTTCCTTGGGCAGTACCAGCACCCGATCCGCAGTCAACAGCGCAACGGTCTGATCGCTGCCCGAAGGCTTGATCACGCCGAAGCCCTTGTCGCCTTCCGGCAGGTTGAGCAGGTCGCGGCCCCAGCACTGATGCAGCACATCGCCACCGAGACGCCCCATGATGGTCGGCACGATGTCGATCTGGGTGCCCACGGTGTGGTCACGCTGGCCGAACTTCTCCTGGATACCCGGCGCAATCATCAGCATCGGCACGTTGAAGCGCCCCAGATCCATTTCGGTGATCTGCTGCTCGTTGCCAAAGCCATGGTCGCCCACCACCACGAACAAGGTTTCCTTGAAATAAGGCTCCTTGCGCGCTTTCTCGAAGAACTGGCCCAGGGCCCAGTCGGAGTAGCGCATAGCGGTCAGGTGCTCGTTGAGACTGCCGCGATCGGTGACCTTGTCCACCGGCAATGGCGTCGGCAGCGCATACGGGGTGTGGTTGGACAGGGTCTGCAGCAGGGCATAGAACGGCGCCTTGCCTTCCCGGGCCTTCAACTCTTCCAGGCCACGGTTGAACATGTCCTGATCGGACACGCCCCAGGTCGGGTCGGAGAACACCGGATTGACGAAGTCGTTGCGGCCGATGAAGTTGGTCATGCCCTGGTTGCTGAAGAACCCCGACTGGTTGTCCCAGGCGAAATCGCCGTTGTAGACATACACGTCATCGTACTTGCGAGCACTGAGCAGTTGCGGCAGGCCGGACAGCTTGTGGCTGCCTTCCGGCGTCTGCATCAGGTATTCGAAACCCGGCAGGTTGGGGAAGCACGCCATGGTCGCGAACATACCCTGGTGGGTATGAGTGCCGTTGGAGAAGAAGCGATCGAACAGCAGGCCTTCCTTGGACAGTTTGTCGAAGTACGGTGTGACCTCGCCCGGACGTCCCAGGGCGCCCACCGAGTGCCCGGCGAAGCTTTCCATCAGGATCACGACGACGTTCTTGATCGGCAGGGTCTTTTCCCCGTCCGGCGTGTAGTTGCGGCGCACGGCCGCGATGTCCGCATCCACCAGCTTGTCGCTCGGCACCAGCAGCATGTCGCGCACGGTCTGCTGCGCCAGCGGCTGGGGCAAGGTGGCCTTCCAGATATTGGTGCGGTCTTCGGACAGACGATCCTTGGCCGCCGCCGCCAACTGCAGCGTGCCGTTGAGGCCCAGCTGGTTGGCGAAGTTCGACTCGGTGGTGTAGACGTCACCCCAACGCATCGGCGGGCCTTGGCGCAGGGTGCCACGGGCGGCAACCACACAGATCAGCAGGCACACCACGAACACCGCGATACGCGCATACCAGGGCGCGATCTGACGGGTACCGACATTGCCGCCACTGAACGGACCACGTGGCCGGGTAGCGCGGTCAGCGCCCTTGAATGCCAGGCTCAGGATCCAGGTACCCACGGCCCAGGCCAACAGGTAGCGAACCACCGGGAAGCCGTACCAGAGCATGCTCATCACGGTCTTCGGGTCTTCCTTCACATATTGGAAGACCAGGCCGTTGAGGCGCTGGTGGAATTCGCGATAGAAGTCCATTTCCATCAGGCCGAGGAACAGCGCGATGCTGGAAGTGACGGTCAGCCAGAAACGCAGTACCCCACGAGCCGCCATGGCCCGGGCACTGAACAGTGCCAGCAGCAGCGGCACGCTGAGATAGACCACCAGCCGCAGGTCAAAACGCAGCCCGTTGGCAAACGCCTCGAGGAAGGTCGAGGCCGGGGTGTCGAGGATCATCTCGCGGTTGTAGATCAGCAGCGCGACGCGCAACAGGGAGAGCATCACCATCATGACCAGTGCACACAACAGCGTGTAGGCCAGATGGGATTTAACGGTCGGTTGCAGCAGGCGATTCGAGGATCGCTGCTGACTCAGGGCATCCGAGTTTGCCATGTGGTTTTAGGACCCATTGGAAGTTTAAGTTGCAAAGATACAGCTGCGTTCTGCCCTCTTGTTGCCGCCAGGGCGACGGGGAAATACGCGGTGCGCAAATGTTGCACGATCACTCAAGGCATTGCCATTGATTAGTAGGCAGCACCGCCGAACCCACTGCCAGCGGCTCTGGGACAAGAGATTGCAGAGGATTAACCGAGGAAAAAGCGCCAGCGAATTGTCTTAGAGCGTTTGTGAAAATTTCGTTCAACGCATGTTTAGTCACACAAAAAAGGGCCTGATGACCCTTTTTTTCCCTGCCTAATCAGCCATTGCCAAGAAGATTCACCGCCTACGAACCACGGTGCGGTGAATCCAGGCTCAGAGCCGCACATTACCTCGGGGACCGGCGATCGCCCAGATAATCAGCCCCAGCACCGGCAAGAAGATAATCAGCAGCACCCAGAGGATCTTCATCCCGGTTTCGGCGCCACTTTTGAGCACGTTGATGATTGCCCAGATGTCCAGGGCCAGGATGATCAGGCCAATCAGGCTATTGAAGGTGGAACCCATGGTCTCGCTCCCAAATGAGGTATGCCTCTTTAGGATAGCTGGGCTGAATCAGGGTTCCGTATTATTAGCGCGCAGATTTCAGACGTGCACGGCAACCTTCAGCGCTTCCAAGGCCGGCGCAGCCGCAATCCCGACCTCGCTACACAGCTCCAACACCCGCGGTACGTCATTGCCGTAGACCAGCACCACCTGCAACTCGTCATCCAGCAGCTGGCTGAAATTCATCAGCACATAACCGCCATTTTCCGGGTTCATGCTGCCCATCTGGATCTGGATGCGGTTCAGGGCAGTCAGTGCTTCGATCTTGGCCAGCTGTTTGGGCTTGATATTGAAACTCACCTCCTTGCCGAAGGAAGCAACGATCTGCGCGAACAGGTCGACATAAGTGTCGGCCTGAAACAGCACCGTCTCGGGCAGGCTGCCGACCACCACCCACTCGCCCAGGGGAATAGGGAAGCTGTCGTCGTAGTTGATGTCCGGGTTGGCCGCCAGGAACACCTGGGGATCGGCGTAGGCCAGGACCGCTTCATCGGCGACCTGCTGAATCTCGGCGTCGCCCATGCACCCGGAGCTGATTTTGCTGATGAGTTCGATAAGGGCGGTTTTCATGGGCGCATCCTGAAGGCAAGGAAATTTCGAGGGCGCGAAGGATAGCCTAAAGTGCCAGGCCAGACCTATCGTTGCGACGAGGGCACGGTGCCCTCATCCGCTCGAACCAGGCTGGCTCAGGCCAGGATTTTTTCCAGTTGCGCAGTGGTGTCCGCCGCGCCCATGGTCTTGGCCGCCTCCAGGGCGCTGACGCCATTGGCGTCAAGGGCCTTGGGGTCAGCGCCCTGGCTGATCAGGTAAGTGACGATTTCAGTGCGGTTGAACATTGCAGCCATCATCAACGCCGTGCGCCCGTCGAAGGACGAGCCTTCCACCTGCGCGCCGCCCTCCACCAAGGCTTTGACCACTGCCAGGTCGCCCTTGAAGGCAGCGCCGGCAATCGGGCTCTGGCCATTGTCATTGCGGATTTCGGGGTCGGCCTGGTATTTGAGCAATACCTGCACCGCGTCTACGTGCCCGTGATAAGCGGCCAGCATCAGCAACGTATCGCCCTTGTGGTTACGCAGGTTGACCGGCAGGCCACTGTTCGCCAGCTTGTCGAGCATCTGTGCATCGCCCTGGCGAGCCACATTGAATACCTGCTCGACAAACTGGGCGGCCTCTTCTTCAGTCATCTGGCGGCTGTTGTCGGTCATCGGAAACTCCAGGTTGATCAAATCGGAAAGCCGCTAGTTTCCCCAAGCCGGCCGCAGCCTGTCATCCCTTTTTTCCCAAGAGCCGCCATAGACAGAATCAATAACGCAGGCGCCCGGCCTGGATTTGCTCAAGAATCTGCGGAGTCAGTCGCTCATAGGTCTGCGCCCCTGGCAACCAGGCGTAGACCGGGTCATCGCCGATCTGCTCAAGGTCAAATGCCTGCTCCTTGAGACGGCTTTTCTGGTATTTGAAGGTTCCGGTGGTGTCCATTTTCACCTTGATCCGCAGGAACAGCGGCACCGCGTAAGCCGGCAGTTGCTGCCGGGCAAACTGCAGCAGTGCACTGAAATCCAGGGTTGCCAGGGACTCGGTGGGGGTGATCGCCACCATTCCCGCCCGGCCGTTAGTGTTGTGAATCTCGACGCCATAGGCCACCACTTCGGCAATCTGCGGGTGCCCCAGGAGAATGTTCTCCACTTCGGTAGTGGAGACGTTCTCACCCTTCCAACGGAAGGTGTCCCCCAGGCGGTCCACGAACTGCACATGGCCAAAACCGATGTCGCGCAGCAGATCACCGGTATTGAAGTAGCAGTCGCCCTTCTCGAACACATCCGTGAGGATCACCTTGAGGTTCTTCTCCGGGTCGGTGTAACCGTCCAGGGGCGCCTTGTCGTCGATTTTCGCCAACAACAGGCCCTGCCCGCCCTTGGCCACTTTCTGCATGAACCCCTGGCTGTTGCGCAGTGGTGCCCCGGTCTCGTGGGCGTACTCCACCAACGCCCAGGGGATCAGGGAAAACCCCACGGTGTTGTCAAAATTGAGGATATTGCTGAAACCGATATTGCCGTCGCTGGCGGCATAAAGTTCACAAATATGAGCGACGCCGAAACGCTGCTTGAATTCGCTCCAGACACCCGGACGCAGGCCATTGCCGATCATCTTCAGTACCCCATGATCGCTGTCGCGTGCCGTGCTCGGCTGGTCGATCAGGTAGCGGCACAGTTCGCCGACATACCCCACTGTCGTCGCCTTGAACCGCCGTGCGTCCTCCCAGAACTGGCTGGCGCTGAACTTGCGGCGAATGGCAAAGCCCGAGGCGCCTGTAATTGCCGAGCCCCAGCACACACACAGCCCGGTGGCGTGGTACAGCGGCAAGGTGCAATAGACTACATCGCCGGGCTGCATATCCAGGGCGATGGTGCCGTAACCGGCAGAGGTGCGCATCCAGCGTCCATGTTTGAAAATCCCCGCCTTGGGCAATCCGGTGGTACCGGACGTATATATGTAGAAGCAGGGATCATTGAGGAAGATGTGCTGGGTCTGCGGCAGATTGCCCGCTGGATAGCCGACACTCGCAGCCATCAGGTTGACCATCCCGTCCGGGGTCGGGCCGGGATCAACAAAGGTGTCCTGATCAGCCACGAACCAGTTACGGCTCGGGTCGATACCCACCTGGTCGCGCACCGCCGAATAAGCGGCCAGCAATTCAGCGCCAACCATGATCGCTACTGGTTTCACCAACTCCAGGCTGTGCACCAGGACACTCTGGGTCTGCGCGGTATTGAGCATTGCGCAGATCCCGCCGAGCTTGGCCACCGCGAGTACCGTGACCAGCAACTCCGGGCGATTCTCGATGAAGATCGCCAGCACATCGCCTTTAACGATGCCCTGCCCCTCTAGATAGGCGGCGATGCGGTTGGCCCACTGATTGACCTGGTCGTAGCTGAGTATCCGGTCGCCATACAGCAGGGCCGGGCCGTCGGGATTGCGTCGTACCGCCTGCTCGAAGCTCCAGCCCAGGCCACAGGGCTGGTCGGCTTTCTCGATATTTCCCGCCTTCATGCCTCGCACCACCCGCGGCAGTGCTTTGGCAATGGACGGCACCTTACGCAGCATCATTCCCCAGGTGATCATGTCGCTCTTGTGCTTGTTCATGGTTGCTCCGGTTCGACGACAAGGGTCTGTACCCGGGCCAGGCAGGCCGGGCATTGGCAACAGGCGACACAAGACTCAACCCGGGGTGGCGACCCAAGGCTCGGTGACCGGCAGGCAGGGGCTGCGGATATCCCGCAGGCTGAAACAGAGGCAATTCAGGCGTAGCGATGCCGAGAGCAGCGGCAGTCGTGCGGAGGGACCGTTCATGAAGGGCGTCCTATGTTCTTATTATCCGTCGGGCAGGATCGCTTGATCGTGCCGCAACCCATTCCATGTCGCAGAAACGCCGCCTGAAGCGCCTCGGGCAAGGTTGCCCAAACGCCGGAGCTGCGTGACTGGCTGAAAAGTACGTCAGCCGTTGCGGGCCTGTACACGGAGTTTTTGCAAACTTTTGTATCTCCCCTGACGCTTTTTGCAGTCGTGTCCGCCCCTGCGCTATCAGCGACTGAATTTTCTCCGGATGCCTGCGGTCGGAACACCGACTGGGTTATTGCCTGCGCTGTGCCGCGAACCTGCAAAATGCAGGATGCACGATGGCCATTCATGCAATTTGCACGAAACAAAAAATCTTATTAATTAACAAGTTATTGATTTAAAAGGATTTTATTAAAAATCAATACTGGCACAATCACTGCAACTATCACTCCACCCTTGCCCTTCAAGAGCTAACGGAGCTGATAGACATGAGCCTGATTCAAGAAAAATTTTCCTCCCTGTTCTCCAACTTCGAAGTGATCACCCAGCCGCGCCCAGACGGTGGCATTCTGCTCACCCTGCGCAACGGTGAAGGCAAACAGTTCAAGCGCTCGATTTCCTACGCGCAGCTACATGCCGCAGACCAACTGTCCTGGGTCATCAGTGCGATTCGTCGTGATTTGGCCGAACAAGCCAGCGAGTTGCCACAGATTTCAATGCTGCAAAGCCAGAACCGCTTTGCCTTGCCGACCTACCACTCCGCGTAAGCCGTCCTCGATTCGTCTGCTCGGGCCGATCCAACCTTGCGTTGGCCCGGCCCGAAAACGCTTTCCGACACTCCAGAATCGCCCTCACGCAGACTCTGGACCTTCAGATGCCCCGCCAACTCACCGCCAATGCCGGTGAGCAGCGCCTGCTCAATCCTCCAGACGCGGGAACTGGCTGGCGATGTCGTCACCAGTCAAGCGAGCAACCCAGCCCTCGGGATTGTTGAACATGCGGATGGCCACCAGATAAGGGTTTTCGCCCATGTCGAACCAATGGGCAGTACCTGCCGGCACTGAAATCAGGTCATTCCTTTCGCACAGTACGACGTATACGTAATCATCGATATGCAGGGAAAAAAGACCACGGCCGGCGACGAAGAATCGCACTTCATCCTCAGCGTGGCGGTGCTCATCGAGAAACTGCGCACGCAACTGGTCCTTCTGCGGATGACTAGCATTGAGGCTGACCACATCGACCGTGACATAACCGCGCTCGGTCATCAGCCGGTCAATCTGCTCCTGATAGGCAACGATCACTTCTTCCTGGCTGGCGCCTGGCTCGATCCGGGTCGTGGCTTGCCAACGATCAAAGCTGATCCCCTGCTCAGCCAGGGTCGCAGCGATATCATCGAAGTGGGTCAAGACCTTGTTCGGCAGGTCCGGACTGGATACGTGGTAGACGGACAGGCTGCTCATAACGGCAACTCCTCGGTTTCAGTACCGCCCTCGGCGCTTTTACGAGCCACCCGGGCAATACACATCAACAGGCAACGGCTACTTCTATCGAAGCAAGCCTTAACGGTGGTTGGGTGACTCGGGGGCAATGCCATAGGCCGTGCTGCTGACCTGCCTGGCAAGCGATTCATTGGTCAGGCTCATGGCCTCTCTTCTTGCATACATGTGGCAATGATAACGGCTGCAGCCAGGGCTGAGACGCTGGCAATACTAAAGGTCAATGTCGCACCCAGGGCGTTCCAGCTGTAACCGGAATACAGAGCCCCCAGCGCACCACCAGTGCCCGCCAATGCCGCATACAGCGCCTGGCCCTGACCTTGCTGGCGAGCACCGAAACTGCGTTGCACGAAATGAATGGCTGCCGCGTGAAAACTGCCAAAGGTCGCCGCGTGCAGCACCTGCGCCAATAGCAACACCCAGAGATGCTCCGCCAGACTACCCAGTAGCAGCCAGCGCAGTGCCGCCAGCAGAAAACTCGCCAGCAGCACCCGGCGTACGGAAAAACGCGCGAGGATCCGACTCATGGCGAGGAACATCAGCACCTCCGCCACCACTCCCAGTGCCCAGAGCATGCCGATCAGGCCGCGGGTATACCCCAGGTGCTCCAGGTGCAAGGTCAGGAATGTGTAATAAGGGCCGTGGCTCATCTGCATCAGTGCTACGCACAGATAGAAAGCCAGCACACCGGGACCGCGCAGTTGCTTGAGAAAACCCTCTCCAAACAAGCGTTGCCCTTGGTACGAAGGCTGGGCATTGGGCACCCAGAGGCTGCTGAGCACAATACCGCCCATGATGATCACCAGGGCCACCGGATAGATATCCAGGCTCAACCACTCGAACAGACGCCCCAGTGCCACCACCGTGAGAATGAAACCGATGGAGCCCCAGAGGCGGATCTGGCTGTAGCGCGAGGTCTGCCCCTGCAAATGTGCCAGGGTGATCACTTCGAACTGCGGCAGGACCGCGTGCCAGAAAAACGCGTGCAGGGCCATGACCATCGCCAGCCAGGCGTAGCTCTTGCTGACGAAGATCAAGCAGAAGCAGATCAGGGTGCAGACCGCGCCAAAACGCACGATCGCCAGGCGGCGGCCAGTGTAGTCGCCGAGCCAGCCCCAGAGGTTTGGCGCCACGCAGCGCATGAGCATGGGGATCGCCACCAGTTCGCCGATTCGCGCACTGGAAAACCCCAGGTGATCGAAGTACAGCGCCAGGAACGGCGCAGTCGACCCCAGCAGCGCGAAATAGAACAGGTAGAAACTGGAAAGCCGCCAGTACGGGAGCGCCGCCATGGCCATCAGACCATGGCGACTGGTGGAACCGCCATTACAGCTGGCCCAGTACCGGCGTGCTGACGCGCACGTCGGCATTCTGGCCACGATGACGCAGCAGGTGATCCATCAGCACAATGGCCATCATCGCTTCGGCAATCGGCGTGGCCCGAATACCCACGCAAGGGTCGTGACGGCCCTTGGTGATGACGTCAACCGGGTTGCCATCAACGTCGATGGAGCGACCCGGGGTGGTGATGCTGGACGTTGGCTTGAGTGCCAGGTGAGCGACAATCGGCTGTCCCGAGGAGATGCCACCGAGAATGCCACCAGCGTTATTGCTGATGAACCCTTCCGGGGTCAGTTCATCACGATGCTCGGTGCCGCGCTGGGCGACGCTGGCGAAACCGGCGCCGATCTCCACGCCCTTGACCGCGTTGATGCTCATCAGCGCATGGGCCAGTTCGGCATCCAGGCGGTCAAAGATCGGCTCGCCCAGGCCCGGCATCACGCCTTCGGCGACCACGGTGATCTTTGCCCCCACCGAATCCTGATCCCGACGCAACTGATCCATATAGGCTTCCAGCTCCGGGACCTTGTCCGGGTCAGGGCTGAAGAACGCGTTGTCCTCGATCGAGTCCCAAGTCTTGAAGGGAATCTCGATCGGGCCCAGTTGACTCATGTAGCCACGAATCACGATGCCCTGGCTGGCCAGGTACTTCTTGGCAATAGCCCCGGCCGCCACGCGCATGGCGGTTTCCCGCGCCGAGCTGCGACCGCCGCCCCGGTAGTCGCGGATGCCGTACTTGTGGTGGTAGGTGTAATCGGCATGTGCCGGACGGAACAGATCCTTGATCGCCGAGTAGTCCTTGGACTTCTGGTCAGTGTTGCGGATCAACAGGCCAATGGAGCACCCCGTGGTCTTGCCTTCGAACACCCCTGAAAGGATTTCGACTTCGTCAGGCTCCTGACGCTGGGTGGTGTGACGGCTGGTGCCGGGTTTGCGCCGGTCCAGATCACGCTGCAGGTCTTGCTGCGACAGCTCGAGGCCCGGCGGGCAGCCGTCGACAATCGCGACCAACGCCGGACCATGGCTTTCGCCCGCGGTGGTGACAGTGAACAGCTTGCCGTAGGTATTGCCGGACATGCAGGGAGCTCCGTGAAATCAGCCGAAATAACTCAATCTGGAATACTGAGCGCGCCAGTATACGCAGGCTACCCAACTAGTTCATCCTCGAACCTTCTGCCCGTCGCCGAGTCCAACCGGCACCTTATCCATGATGGCGTGATGATGCTGCGAGTTCTTCTCTTGAGCCTTTCCCTGTTCACCGGCCTGGTCCAGGCGGCCGTCCTGCAACGCCCTGTGACCCTGGATACCGGCCACGGCGAGCTGTATGGCTCGATGCTGCTACCCAAATCCGATCAACCGGTGCCTGTGGTGCTGATCATTTCCGGCTCCGGCCCCACCGATCGCGACGGCAACAACCCCGATGGCGGGCGCAACGACAGCCTCAAGCGCCTGGCCTGGGTGCTGGCCAAGCACAATATCGCCAGCGTGCGCTACGACAAACGGGGCGTGGCCGCCAGCCTCGCGGCGACCCCCGATGAACGCAACCTGACCCTGGACGCCTATGTCGCCGATGCGGTCGCCTGGGGCAAGCAGCTCAAGGCTGACCCGCGCCTGGGCCAACTGATCGTGCTGGGGCACAGCGAGGGCGCATTGATCGCCAGCCTCGCAGCGCCGCAACTGGACGCCGCCGGAGTGATTTCCATCTCCGGCACCGCCCGCCCGGTGGATCAGGTACTGCGCCAGCAGCTGAGTTATCGCCTACCTCCGGCGCTGATGGTGCGCAGCAATGAATTACTCGACAGCCTCAAGGCCGGCAAAGTCGACACCGATGTGCCACCGGCACTGCAAGTCATCTTCCGCCCCAGCGTTCAGCCCTACCTGATCACTCTGTTTCGCGAGGATCCGGCCGCCGCCTTCGCCCAGCTGAAAATGCCCGCCCTGATCATCCAGGGCAGCAACGATATCCAGGTCAGTGTTGACGATGCCAAGGTACTGAAGGCTGCCAAACCGGACGCCCAACTGACCTTGATCGACGGCATGAACCATGTGATGCGCATTGTGCCCAACGATCTCAAGCGCCAGTTGGCGTCTTACAAGGACCCGCAATTGCCATTGGCGGCCGAATTGGGCAGCGCGATCATCGGTTTTATTGACGGACTTCACACCCGTTAGGCTATTTTCCCCCTCCAGTCCTGAAAAAAACGGCCGATAAGCCTTTGCCGGCCGTTCAATTGCTGTCGGCGCGCAGCGATTGGACAGGACTCGCCGTTATGACTGATACCCCGAATTCACCCGCCACCGAGCAGGAAACCGCTGCCCCGGAAGCGCCGCCACTGCCTTGGGCAGAGGTTCAGGCAGAGCATCACAAGATGTTGCGTCTGGCCCCCTTGCAGACCGACCGCGCCACTGGCGGACGTCCCCTGCGCTTTGTCGAGTTCGGCTATGCCGAACGCAACAACAAAGAGCACAGCCTACTGCGCATGACCATCAGCCTGCCGGGCCAGAGGGTCCGCAAGGAACAAAATCACCTTGATGTGTGGGTCGAGCACGACACTCGCCGGGTGCACTTCGTACCTGAAGGGGGCCTGCAGATCGAACCACTGAACCGTGGTATCGGGCGCTTCCTGTTGGCCCAAGCGGCGCAGTGGGCACAAAAGAAGTGGTCGCATTACCGGGTGGACGGCTTTGACCTGGCCAACAAGGATGCCCTCAATGAAGGCACCCGCCTGCGTCGTGATCATGTACTGCGTACCCAGGGCTTCGACGTGGTCTATGCCGACGCCCAGCACCTTAAGGGCAGCGTCAAGGATGTTCAGGTGGGTGAGCTGCTGATCCAGTGGAACAGCGAAAAATTGCAGTTCGTGGAAATACTCGAGGCGGCGCAAATGCTCCAGCAGGCCGAGCAAAACCTCGAAGAGCTGGAAGTCAAACTGCGCAAGCAGGAAGAGAAAGTGACCAAGTACAAGCGTGAAGACACAGGCTTGCGCTTCACCATCACCTGCCTGGTGGCCTTTGCGGTATTTCAGGCAGGGTTGCTGATCTGGATTGCAACTCACCGCTGAGTCGCCATCCATTACGGAACAAGGCCCGCGTAATGCGGGCCCGCAAGCCAATCAGGCGCGCGAGGCGAACAGCGCCTGATGTGCGCGGCACTGCTCGGCAGTCAGCATGAACACCCCGTGACCACCGCGCTCGAAGTCCAACCAGGCGAAGTCGACCTCCGGGTACAAGGCCTCGACGTGCACCTGGCTGTTGCCCACCTCGACAATCAGCAAGCCCTTCTCGGTCAGGTGATCAGCGGCTTCGGCCAGCATCCGTCGCACCAGGTTCAGACCGTCATCCCCGCAAGCAAGGCCCAGCTCGGGCTCATGCTGGTACTCGTCCGGCATGTCGGCAAAATCCTCGGCATCGACATAAGGCGGATTGGAAACGATCAGGTCAAAGCGCTGGCCCGGCAAGCCATCGAAACCATCGCCCTGCACGGTGAACACCCGCTCATCGACACCGTGGCGCTCGATGTTCTGGTTGGCCACCTCCAGGGCTTCGAAGGACAGGTCCGCCAGCACCACTTGCGCCTCGCGGAACTCAAAGGCACAGGCAATACCGATGCAGCCGGAACCCGTGCATAGATCGAGAATCCGCGCGGGTTCGTTGCCCAGCCAGGGCTCGAAGCGTTTTTCGATCAGCTCGCCAATCGGCGAACGAGGAATCAGCACGCGCTCGTCGACAATGAACGACAAGTCGCAGAACCAGGCTTCACCCAGCAAGTAGGCGGTGGGGACGCGCTCTTCGATACGGCGCTTGAGCAGATGCTGAACATGGACCAGTTCGTCGTCTTCCAACGCACAGTCCAGGTAGCTGTCGGCAATTTCCCAAGGCAGGTGCAAGGCACCGAGCACCAATTGGCGAGCCTCGTCCCAGGCATTGTCAGTGCCATGGCCGAAGAACAGATCCTCCCCATGAAAGCGGCTGACAGCCCAGCGGATATGGTCTCGCAAGGTGCGAAGGCGGGAAGTGATCACGGGACAGACTCCTGACAAAACGACCGGCAATTCTAACAGCCAAAGCGCTTGCCGACGACGAATGAAAAACCGCCGCCGCAGAATCGTCTTTCCAGTCGGTTTTAACCTGGAAGTCCTCTGACCTTGCCCCTCTTGACAAGGCTGTAGACCAATAACGACGCACCTTACGTTAGTAGCGATTCACAGAAGCGCTCCGCCAGAGGACAATGTCGCAAAAGCCCCACTCACAGGAGCCCCAGAATGTCCGTTCCAAAGACGATGTTTCAACTCAGCGGTCGTGGTTATGCAGCGGCCAATTTGAGCCACGCGACCCTTGTGATCATCGACGCCCAGAGAGAGTACCTCAGCGGGCCACTGGCCCTGTCCGGCATGGACGCGGCGGTGGCCAATATCCGGAAACTGCTGGCGGCGGCCCGGGCCGCGGGCCGTCCCATTGTGCATGTACGCCATCTCGGCACCGTGGGCGGGCTGTTCGACCCCCAGGGCGAGCGCGGCGAGTTCATCCCCGGCCTTGAGCCCCTGGGTGACGAAACCATCATCGGCAAGCTGCTGCCCAGTGCCTTCCACGGCACCGAACTGGAAAAGCGCCTGCAGGACCTCGGTTCCCTGGACCTGATCGTCGCCGGCTTCATGAGCCACTCCAGCGTCAGCACCACCGTTCGCGCGGCGAAGAACCTGGGTTTTCGTTGCACCTTGGTGGAAGACGCCTGCGCCACCCGCGACCTGCCCTACAAGGGCGGCATCCTCAGCGCTGAGCACGTTCAGCAGACTGAAATGGCAATCATGGCCGACAACTTCGCCACCCTTGCCCAGACTGCAAGCCTGATCTGATCAGCCTCGGTGAGCGGCTGGCAGGCCGCTCATCCATAAACACCTCGCCTGTGCAGCATTTGTCTTAGCCTCAGGAACAACCCGGTCAACTCCCGGTCGAAGGGCCGATACCCATTGAGGAAGGTCGGAATGAAGATATCCGATGGTTTTGACGCACGCCGATTGCGGCCCAAAAGCCCGCGAAACTGGCGACTGCGCCTGGGAGCGGCATTCTCCGCACTGCTGGCGACCTTCGGTGTACTACTGGCGCTGGCTGGTACCGCCAGCTTGTTGGGGCGCGCTCCGGCACTGAGGGAACTCAACGCCAACCCGGCAGGCTCGACAGTGATTCTACTGAGCGGTCTGTTACTGCTGTATATCGGCGTGCGTTTGTGGCGCCGTTGCCGGCGACGCATGCGCCAGCCCTTGGCGCTGAACATCGCGCCGCACCTGATGAAAAAACACGACTGACATTCCAGTGGCGCGATTTGCGCGCCTTAAGGTGTTCCGAGTTGGGTAAACTAGCCGCCCTTCGCGGAGGCTGACATGCAAGACGACGATTTTTCCCTGTTCAAAAACGAGATCCGCGGCGTCAAGCCGATCAAGCACGATCGTGCCGAAACAGGCAAACCCAAGGCCGACCGCGCGCAGATCGCCAAGTTGCGCCAGGCTGCCACCGTGCGCAGCGAAACCACCACGGTGGACGGACTGTCCGACCAGTTCGTCATCGACGTAGGGCCGGAAGACGAGCTGATGTGGGCCCGCGATGGGGTCCAGGAAAGCCAGATGCGCAAGTTGAAGGTCGGCCAGATCCCCTTTGAAGGCAGCCTCGACCTGCACGGCATGACGGTGGAAAAAGCCCGTGAAACCCTGTGGGCATTTCTCGCCGAAGCCACCAAATTCGAGATCCGCTGCGTGCGCGTGACCCATGGCAAGGCGGTGCGCCTGGACGGCAAGCGGCCAATGATCAAGAGCCACGTCAACACCTGGCTGCGCCAGCACCCACAGGTACTGGGCTTTACCTCCTGCCAGGCCAAACACGGGGGCACCGGAGCGCTGTACGTGATACTCAAACGCACCATGATGGAAGGTCGCGACGAATAAAGCCGCTGAGTCATGCTTGCAGCGCCGTGTCCGCCACCGTACCCTTGCCCTTTGCGAAAAATCCCACAGGTAGTTTCATGTCCCTGGAACAGAATTACACCGCGATCCTCGGCCAACTGGGCGAGGACGTCTCCCGCGAGGGCCTGCTCGACACGCCGAAGCGTGCCGCCAAAGCCATGCAGTACCTCTGCCGCGGTTATGCCCAAACCCTGGAAGAAGTCACCAACGGTGCCTTGTTCAGCTCTGACAACAGCGAAATGGTGCTGGTCAAGGACATCGAGCTCTACTCGTTGTGCGAACACCACCTGCTGCCTTTCATCGGCAAGGCCCATGTCGCCTACATTCCCAGTGGCAAGGTCCTGGGGCTGTCGAAAGTGGCGCGCATCGTCGACATGTATGCTCGTCGCCTGCAAATCCAGGAAAACCTCAGCCGGCAGATCGCCGACGCCGTTCAGCAAGTGACTGGCGCCCTGGGTGTTGCCGTGGTGATCGAAGCCAAGCACATGTGCATGATGATGCGCGGCGTGGAGAAGCAGAATTCGTCGATGATCACTTCGGTGATGCTGGGTGAATTCCGTGAGAATGCCGCAACCCGCAGCGAGTTCCTCAGCCTGATCAAGTAACAGGCTGCGAGTGAAAAGACCGGCGTTGATCGCCGGTTTTTTTCGCCCGGTAAAAATCAGGTAAGCTGCCGGCCCTTCATTCATGGGCAAGAGGCAATACCGTGATCGTCAAAGCGCTGCGAGTCGGCCTGGGCCAACTCATCATTTTCATCGATTTCATCACTCGCCCACGCAAACAGCAGCGTGTCGCCGCTGCTCAGGCGCAAGTCGAAGAGGCCGCCAAGGGCCTGACCCTGTATCAGTTCCACGCCTGTCCCTTCTGCGTGAAGACCCGTCGCACCCTGCATCGCCTGAATGTGCCGGTAGCCCTGCGCGACGCCAAGAACAATGAGCAGGACCGCCAGACCCTGCTGGAACAGGGGGGCAGGATCAAAGTGCCGTGCCTGCGCATCGAAGAAAACGGCCAGACCACCTGGATGTATGAATCCAAGGTGATCATCGACTACCTGAACCAACGCTTCTCGGCTGCCTGACGTCTCTTCCGGAACCGATCAGTCCCGGGGCAGTTGCCGCCCCGGGAATTTGCCGCTGACATCAGGACCCGCGAACGGGTTGCATCAGCGGGGATCAACAGCATTGTTCAATCGAACATCGGCACATGTCGCGGATGACTTTGCACCCGCTGTATCCAGGCCTGGATAGCTGGATAGCGAGTCAGATCGAAGCCCCCTTCATGGGCCACATGGGTGTAGGCATAAAGCGCGATATCGGCAATCGAATAGTGCTCGCCCACCAGATATGACGTTCGGCTCAATTGCTTCTCCATCACATCCAACGCCTTGTAACCGCGTTTGTGCAGTTTGAGGTATTCCTCTCGGCGCTCTTCAGGCAGCCCCTCATACAGTTCGATAAAGCGAGCCACAGCAATGTAGGGCTCATGGCTGTACTGCTCGAAGAACTGCCATTGCAGGACCTGGGTGCGCAAACGAGGTTCGCTGGGAAGGAACTCACTGCCGTCGGCGAGGAAGTTGAGAATCGCGTTGGACTCCCACAGGCAGGTACCGTCTTCCAGTTCCAGAACCGGAATCTTGCCGTTGGGGTTCTTCGCCAGGAAGGCTTCGGTCTGGGTATCCCCCCCCGAGAATGTCCACTGCCTGCCACTCATAGGGCTGCCGCAGAAGATTGAGCAGCAACTTGATCTTGTAGCAGTTGCCCGAACGGTAATCGCCATAAACCTTGTACATGGCCCTCCCCCTAGGCTGCCTGTGCAGCCTGTGCTTGACGTACGACGGCGGCCAGCCGCTTGAGGCCTTCGTCCAGCCGCGCCGGATCGATATGGCTGAAATTTAACCGCAGATGCCCATGATTGTGCTCCGGTTCAGCAAAGAATGGTTCGCCGGGCATGAATGTCACGTCTTGCGCCAACGCCGGCTGCAGCAAAGTGCGGGTATCCAGGGGCTGTTTCAAGCTCAACCAGAAAAACAAGCCGCCCTGCGGCACCTGCCAATCCGCCAGATCGGCGAAATGCTGGTGCAGCGCCAGCTGAAAGGCATCACGGCGCTGGCGATAGAAGCTGCGCAGTTCAGCCAGGTGCTGCTGGAATTTTTCGCTGCCGATCCATTGCATGGCCTGCCACTGGCCAACGCGGTTGGTGTGCAAGTCCGCGGACTGTTTCAAGCGCAACAAGTGCGGGAACAGATCCGGACTGGCGATCAGGTAGCCGACGCGCAACCCCGGCAGCAGGGTTTTCGAAACAGTGCCCGTGTAGATCCAACTGGCCTTTTTTAGCCGGCTGACAATGGGCGTAGCGCTAGCGCCGTCGAAGGCCAACTCGCGATAAGGCTCATCCTCGATCAGGGTGACGCCGAACTCGTCCAGCAAGTCTGCCACGGCCTCACGCTTGGCCTCGCTGTAGCGCACCGCCGACGGGTTCTGAAATGTCGGGATCAGGTAGACGAAAGCCGGACTGTGCTCCTCCAGGCGCGCACGCATCTGCTGCAGGTCCGGGCCGTCGGCCTCCAGCGGCACCGTCAAGCATTCGGCACCGAACAGTTGAAAAATCTGCAGCGCCGCCAAATAAGTCGGTGCTTCCAGCAGGATCTCAGTGCCCTTGTCGATGTACAGCTTGGCTGCCAGGTCGAGGGTCTGCTGGGAACCACTGACCACCAACACCTGGCTCGCCTCGCAGGGCACCCCGAGCTTACGCGCCTCTGCCGCCAAGACTTCGCGCAACTGCGGCTCGCCTTCACTCATGCCGTACTGGCCCATGGATAACGGCATGTCTTGCCACTGCACCTTGGGCAGCATGACTTCGGCCGGCAAGCCGCCGGCGAACGACATCACTTCCGGGCGCTGCGCCGCAGCGAGAATTTCACGGATCAAGGAGCTTTTGAGGCGCGATACACGTTCAGAGAAGGCCATGGAGATCACCGCTAGCGAAGGCTGGAGAAAATACGTCAAACTACTTGACCGAAATTACGCCGACCTATGTAGATACGTCAATATGCTTGACCTTAAAAGCCAGACTGCGCAACAAGCCGCCATGGAAGCCTTCTTCTTTGGCTATCAGGCCTTCACCGCCAAGGCCGACGAAATGCTCGAGCGACGAGGCTTGAGCCGCGTGCACCAACGCATTGTGTTTTTCATCGCTCGCTACCCCGGTCTGAGTGTGAAAGAACTGCTCACACTGCTGGGAGTCAGCAAGCAGGCGTTGAACACGCCCCTGCGCCAACTCATGGAAATGCACCTGGTGGACAGTATTGCCCCGCCCAGCGACAAGCGAAAACGCCTGCTGGAATTGACTGCCGATGGTGTGCACCTTGAGCAGTCGCTGCGTCGCGAACAAGTCAAATTGCTGCAACGGGCTTTCGCCGAGGCCGGAGAAAATGCGGTCAGTGGCTGGCTGGCAGTAAACCAGGCCTTGGCCGGAAAACCTGCAGAAGACTGATTCCTCCCCCCTCTCGGCGTCACCTGAGTGGGCGCCGATCAAGCCGCGCCATGTCTCCCGGCCTCCAGACACCAGACTGGGATGCGATATAGCCGCGGCCTCAGATTTTTCGCACACAAAAACAAAAACATTATTTGCTTTCTTTGTATACAAAAGCATAATTCGCCACGTGCGAGTTCTTGACCTATAGGTCAACAAATCCCACAAGCCTTGCCTGCCTCAAAGAGCCGCTGCCCACCCTCCCGTGCCCGGTTC
>NZ_JAAARL010000110.1:0-387 GCF_009908205.1 Pseudomonas sp. Fl5BN2
CGTCCACAAGCTAATTGATAACTGGTTGCATGAGCGCCGCGAACTTGTGAAGGCTTACGATGCCGTCGATGTAGAGCAAAGGTCTTCCAATCCCAAGCGTAAAACCCAAAAGGAGTTTTGCCAGGTATTGGTAGATTACGTTTCGGCAGGCCATTTCGAAATTTATGAGCAACTGAACGACGAAGCCAAAGCGTTCGAAGACGATAAAGGCCTTGAAGTCGCCAGTACCATTTACCCAAGACTTGAAGCCATTACACAAGCAGCGCTGGATTTTAACGACCAATGCGATGGCAAGGACCACCGTCCGGACTGCGAAAAGCTGGCGGCGAAATTCCAGGTGCTTGGAGAGCTGCTACATGAGCGGTTTGAACTCGAAGACTGTCTGAT
>NZ_JAAARL010000111.1:0-387 GCF_009908205.1 Pseudomonas sp. Fl5BN2
ATCCCATTCCCATATGGAAAAACTGAGCGTCCAGTTGACGGTTCTCAACGTTATGCCAGAGCGATTTTTCGGCGTCGTATTGAATACTGTTATAAGCCTGCGGCGTCATTGTCGCCAAAGTGTCAGGTAACGGACGTGGTGCACCACGCCATGCTGTTTGCGCTAAGTCGTGCGCCATTGACTGTAGAATGGAGAAGTCAAAACGCTGGGTTTGCCCGTCGGCAATATCAGAATCGGCCGCGAATGCCGCCTGAGAAAAAAGAGAAGCAATGCCGCTGGTACCGCACACGGCGGCCATAGCCATTGAACCTTTAATAAATCGTCTACGATCCATACCTGAAAGTGAGTCCTTCTGGTGTTGTGAATGGTCCCGCGCTGGTCATTTTC
>NZ_JAAARL010000112.1:0-385 GCF_009908205.1 Pseudomonas sp. Fl5BN2
ACGCTATCCCACTCGCGTAGCGACCAGGCTGTGGCTTCACGCGCTATAGCCTCCAGTTGCGCCGCCAGATGTTCTGCCAGCCAGGCGACTTGCGGCAGCTGTTGCTGCTCAACCGCATGACGAAGCGCAGCCAGGTTATCGCCCGACTCATCGAGACAAGCCTGTAGTGTTGTCGCACGGGTCTGAAAAAGGTGCCTGTCAAAACGGGCACTTAGCGTGGCAAATTGCGCTACCGGGGCACAACGCTGACGCAGCGTGGCGAGCTGTCCTTCCAGTTTTTCCAGTAGCAGGGCGGTTTTCACGATAAGACCTCAATGAAAATGATAATTGTTATGCTAAAGTAGCCACTCTGTAAGCTGACAACACTCAATATGCAACGAATCAT
>NZ_JAAARL010000113.1:0-385 GCF_009908205.1 Pseudomonas sp. Fl5BN2
TTCTGGAACTGATCTACGGCCTGTTGCGCCCATGGCTCGATTTTGTGAGACAGGGCGATAACGTGGATTTTCAAAGCGAAGCGAAAATCTTAGTTGTACTGGCTTGAATAGGCCTCGGCCTGCTGCGGGAAATAATCCACGCCGGGCATTGGTTTGCTCAGGCTGTGCGGGTTCAACTTCACGCGCACGGGCTTGCCACCCCAAATTTCTTCCAGGTTGTAATACTCGCGAATGGCGGGTTGCATCAAATGCACCACCACATCGCCCAGGTCGACCAGTACCCATTCGCCGGTGTCTTCACCTTCGGTGCTGAACACTTCGCCACCGTTTTCCTTGGTTTTCTCGCGAACGTTGTTGGCCAAAGCGCGTGTTTGGCGGTTTGAAG
>NZ_JAAARL010000114.1:0-383 GCF_009908205.1 Pseudomonas sp. Fl5BN2
TCATATGACACCCTTACATTGCGCAAATGAGGGGCGCACGAAATTGCTGCGCGCCCAGTAGTAATCGTTCAATTTTAGCAAATGGCTTTCTTCTGCATTTTCGCTTTTGTGTCCCCCACATCAGCGTAATGAATGTTTTGATCAAACAGAGGGCAAAAAAATAGCCATAAAAAAGTAAAAATGCGGGGCAACGCGCAGGACAGCTCTCGACGCCGCCCTCTGTGCTGCCTATTATTTATGGCGGTGTCGTTTGGCTTGAAGATCAGAGGAAGAAAAGATGCGAGCAGCGTTTTGGGTAGGGTGTGCCGCTTTATTGTTGTCGGCGTGTAGTCGTGAACCTGTTCAGCAGGCGACTGCGGCGCACGTAGCGCCAGGTTTAAAAG
>NZ_JAAARL010000115.1:0-382 GCF_009908205.1 Pseudomonas sp. Fl5BN2
ATGGGGAACAGGCGCTTGATCTTCTGGACGACAGCATTGATTTACTTTTGCTTGACGTAATGATGCCGAAGAAAAATGGTATCGACACATTAAAAGCACTTCGCCAGACACACCAGACACCTGTCATTATGTTGACGGCGCGCGGCAGTGAACTTGATCGCGTTCTCGGCCTTGAGCTGGGCACAGATGACTATCTCCCGAAACCGTTTAATGATCGTGAGCTGGTGGCACGTATTCGCGCGATCCTGCGCCGTTCGCACTGGAGCGAGCAACAGCAAAACAACGACAACGGTTCACCGACACTGGAAGTTGATGCCTTAGTGCTGAATCCAGGCCGTCAGGAAGCCAGCTTCGACGGGCAAACGCTGGAGTTAACCGGTAC
>NZ_JAAARL010000116.1:0-381 GCF_009908205.1 Pseudomonas sp. Fl5BN2
CTTGCTGCAAGGCGCTAAAGCCGTTGGTGATGATGCCGATTTTAGCGTTGCCACGAATGGCGTTAAGCAGGGAAACCGCCCCCGGAAGCGGCGTGCAGATTTCCGCCATCGCATTAATAAAGGCATCGTTAAGCAAGCCTGCTTCAACTTTCAGCCGTTCGGCCCAGCTCTCAAAACGCCCGTGCTGAAGCTGTAATGAAGTGATCGCGCCGTTTTGATAATCCACCCACAGTGGCTTGTTAACGGCCTGATAGTCCTGAAAATCTTCAGCGGTAAAGGTGACGCTGTAATCAAGAAACATCCGCTGCAGGCCGGTGAATGAGTCAAATGTAAACAGCGTTTCATCGGCATCAAAGAAAATCCAGTCCCACTTCATTATTC
>NZ_JAAARL010000117.1:0-380 GCF_009908205.1 Pseudomonas sp. Fl5BN2
TCCCTATTGATTGTTACGCCATCTATCGTCAGGTTTTCTATTGGACCACCGGCAAGGTCGGGATTAAATGGTCTTCCTGATACTGCTCCTCTGGCTCCGAAATGCTCAAATGATTCCAAATCAGGGAATCTCATTCTTCCCAGAACAACTCCAGCAACTATTGAAGCACCAGCGATGAGTAACCCTTTGTTATCCATAACTTGATCGTAACCAGCAGGTGCATCTCCTCCCAACTTGTTTGCTGTTTCCCTGAATCCTTCGATATTCCCATTGTATATGCCGCCAGCAGCAAGCAGTCTGCCAACCGCTTTACTATTGAGTGTTTTGAGGCCATTATCATCTTTAGTTTTTTGCCGTGGTATAAACAGACGGTTGTAGTT
>NZ_JAAARL010000118.1:0-379 GCF_009908205.1 Pseudomonas sp. Fl5BN2
CTCAATGGCCAGCGTGGTGATGGAGCACTGGACGCGGTTGGCCAGCGGGTCATAGTGGAAACACAGCCCCTGCAGGAGCGCATCAATAGCCCGTCGACGCAGCACTGGTGGCATGCGTCGACGCAGACCACGCGAACGGGCATGCGCCACATGAATGGCGAAATCAAAACGGGAAGTGAAGCCCACCGCCTTTTCCATCAGTTTTTCGCAGAACTTCAGCGTTCCTGCACCTTCACGGGGTGTAAACACCGGATTCGGGTTCTTTACCTGGCGGTAATACGTTTGGTGAAGATCAGTCACACCATCCTGCACTTACAATGCGCAGAAGGAGCGAGCACAGAAAGAAGTCTTGAACTTTTCCGGGCATATAACTATACTC
>NZ_JAAARL010000119.1:0-339 GCF_009908205.1 Pseudomonas sp. Fl5BN2
GGCTTGCCAGCGAAGGCGTTCGCCAGATGGATGCACGACCATCGGGTCTTTTCGCCGGCAAGCCGGCTCCTGCAGGTGAGGCGCAGGCCAGGCCATTTCCGTGTAGGAGCTGGCTTGCCAGCGAAGGTGTTCGCCAGATGGATGCATGACCATCGGGTCTTTTCGCCGGCAAGCCGGCTCCTACCGGTGAGGCGCAGGCCAGGCCATTTCCGTGTAGGAGCTGGCTTGCCAGCGAAGGCGTTCGCCAGATGGATGCACGACCATCGGGTCTTTTCGCCGGCAAGCCGGCTCCTGCAGGTGAGGCGCAGGCCAGGCCATTTCCGTGTAGGAGCTGGCTTG